>CAYWHV010000044.1:9554-11823 GCA_964458045.1 uncultured Methanospirillum sp. | reverse complement strand
GTTCCATGTATGTAACGTTTGAGATAATCTATATTTATCATTATTTATCATGACATTTCATGAAATATGAGACGAACGAAGGAGCATCTGCGGATTTTAAAAGAAAATTATGGTATTAAGGGCCATAATTCGCGGATTCTCAATTGCAAACTCTTTCCGGTTTATACATGGTTCACCTGGTGATCCAGAAAGAATGTACGAAATATTTGATCCTAAAAAATCTATAATCTGGCGATCTTTTGCAAAAATAACTATTATTTGGCCAATCGTATAATTCTCTGACAATCATGGGAAAAATGGGGGTGGAACTTTCTCCGTTTCAGATGATCTCGGAACAGGGTGCTTCAATAGAGCCACGCTATTGAGGGGTGCGTGAGGGGTATACTATGTCGGGGTATGATGGGAGAAGTGAATAGCGTGGCTCTATTGAAATGTCGATCATAAGGAAAAGTGAGGAAAATGCGGTTTTTTTATACGGATTCATGGTTAGCCTTTCCACCTGATCCGGGCAGATTCCCGTTCGGGAACAGAATACTGTCGGTAGAGAGGGTATCCGATCAGCAAAGCAGTCTGGGGCTGAGTGCCGAAAGGAAGATCCAGTGCATCCAGCACCTCTGGGGACCATTCCGCCGCTCTTTTAACAATCCCTGTCCAGCAGGTTCCGAGATCATACACCGGTGCGATGAGATCAAGGGAACTGGTAGCAATGATCGCGTCAGTTGATACGGTGAGTTCATCAGGCCCGGCATAGGATATGAGAAGATGGGGAGCTCCATGGGTTACCAGGTCTCTTCCTTTTTTCCACTCTCCGGTAATAAAAGGGAAGGATGAACCGATTGCGAAATCATCAAGTCTTTGCTCATTTATCATCCGGTTCATCCACGAGATGACAGCCGATGCAATCGTTTGGACACTCCTGGTTTCATAGACTACCTGCCAGTGCACGGTCTGAAGATTCATGGCAGATGGAGCATATCTGATAATATCAAACAGGTTTACCAAAGTCTGGCGTGGAACCTCTTTCTTCTGAAACTTCCTGACTGACCGGCGGGAGAGAACAAGATCGCGAATCTGGTCTGGTGTTATTCGTGTTCGGGATGGCGGGAGAGAGGGAGTTTGATTTGTACTCCCTGACAGGTGAATTGCAGAAGAGGGGCAGAATGCAACGCAATGGCCACACCGGCTGCAGGGAGGTGCATGGGGAGACAGGGTGGGATATCCGGATTGGTCGTCCATGATGATGACCGAAAACATGCAGACCATGCTGCAGATTCCACAGGATGTACAGGATTCTTTATCAAAAATTACCGGAGGATTATGCATAGTAATCAGTTATTATTATTTTATCCTATTTTTCACATAAAAATTCGTGTTATCGGAACAGGAACTAGTTTTTTACCTACCCTTCTCAGGCCTGAGTCGACTCCTCATCTAGGTTATGGACGGTTCGAATCAGTTATTCCATCTTCAAAGCGCCTGGTGGTATTTCAATCTCAAACCTGGCACCTTTTCCAAATACTCCGGTTTCCCGGATTGTAAGGCCGGTAATTGTCAGTATCTCCCTGCTCAAAAATAACCCAAGTCCGGTATTTTTTCCGACACCCCTGATAAATATCCGTTCTTTGTCAACATCCAGAATCCCGGTCCCGTTATCTTCAAAGACTAGAGTATGTCCATCATTTTTCTGTTCAATCTCCCATGATATCCGGGTGACACGTTCTCCATGGCGTATACTATTATCAATGAGGGTGTAGATCACTTTTTCAAAGAGTGGATCTGCGAAAACAAAGACGCCTGAAAATGATATGGTAATTTGAATAGAAGAAATCCCCAGTCTGTTTTGTGCCCGGTGTATGCAGGCAGATACATCATGCCATATCGGAGCAGAGAGGCCGAGATCCTGGTAATCTTTGGTAAATTCAATCTGACTTTGTATCGAATTGGTAAGATCGATCTCTTTCTTCAAAAAATCTTTCTTCTTTTCATCGGTTTCAATTTCGAACGAGAGTTCCTGATATCCTTTTAATGCCGTAATCAGGTTGAGCACATCATGTCTGGTGATACTTGAAAGCAGGTTTAATTTTTTATTTGCTTCTGAAAGTGCTTCTTCAGTCTTTTTTCGCCCGGTGATATCAGTACCGACTGATAAGAGGCCAATAAACTTCCTATTCTCATAGAGAGGTTTATTTCGCCATGAGATCCAGACCTTCCGTTTATCTTTACAGATATTTTCGTTCTCGTTATGGACAAATTGTTCAGGGTTTTCCAT
>CAYWHV010000044.1:0-9454 GCA_964458045.1 uncultured Methanospirillum sp. | reverse complement strand
CTCGTCACTTCTCCTGCGTTATTCAATACAGGATACAGATTATTTTCAATGATCCGTCCGTTCCGCTCATCAAGGATGTGAACTGGTTTTTTTGTTGCAAGGAGTTCTGTCACGTATTGTCTTCTTCGCTCTGCAATCTCCTCGGAAACAAACTGGTATACCGATCTTCCAATCATCTCTTCCGGGGTAGAGCCGAGACGGTTTGCATTTGTCTCATTCACATACAGGACTATTCCATCCGGACTTATCATGAAAATTGATTCATGAGGGGCGTTTATCAGGGCTCGTGCATTTTCCTCGCTTTCCAAAAGTTTCTGCTCAATTTCCTTTCTTTCAGTGATGTCCAGAGCATACCCCTGGAATGAAAGAATTGATCCTGCATCGTCCCGTTCAGTTACCGAAAAGTCATATATCCATCGGTATTCCCCGTCACGCCGTTTTATCCGGTATTCCTGCTCAAATGATTCTCTTCCTTCATCACAATGCTGGTTCACTTCCCGGATTATCCGGGGCAAGTCATCCGGATGGAAGATGTCAATCAGGGTAACTGCTCCACTGGTCAGTTCTTCCGGATCATAACCGAGGACCTCGGTAATATTTGGTGAAACATAGTAAACCGGCCATTCATCGCCAGTCCCCCATCTGAAAATAATGACCGGTCCGCCTATAAAAAGCCGCCTTTCCTCCTGCAATGCTTCTTCAGTCTTTCTTCTCTTGTTCTCTATTGAAGCAAGATTCACAAAAATCTCAATGAGGGATTTATTTTCCAGAACTGAATCAGGAGGGAGGATAATTGCAATGGAACCGAGCAAGGTGTTTCTCCAGTTCATCCCGATTCCATACACCAGTCCAAGGCCGTATTCTTTCTCAATTCTCTGGTATAGGGGGTCAGGGATTCTGTTCCGTGTCAAGGCTTGAAAACCTCCAGGGAACTCTTCTAGTGTCCCTTTTTTCATTTTTGAAATGATTTGATCTTCAAGGGAATATGTTCTCCCGGTCATGGACTGAATGAGCTGTATAAGGGTGGGATCACGAACCTGCTCATATCCGAAGATTGATCTTGTGGTGATTTTACTCCCAAAAGAATCCACCTCACTTAATACAATAATTGAACGGGGCGGTACAAGCTCACGAATAACTGAACCAATAAAAGAATAAAAAGCAGAGTAATTATCCAGATCCAGCATCTGAATGGAGCGCTGATGGAGGTATTCCAGGTCTTTTACATACTGGCCGATCTTTCTATCAAATTCTTTTCGGTCAGTAATATCAATATTAAACTCCCCAACAACCCATTCTCCATCCTCTTTCTGGAATGGGATAGTGTGAACCTCAACTACTCTGTTACCCTCTTTTACCAGGACTTCTTCAGTAATTTGAACTCTTTTTGTTTTCAGGGCTTTCCTGATACCGCACGAAGGACAGGGCTTTGTTCTCCCCATAAAGTAATCATAGCACTTTTTACCCTGAAACTCTCCGTACAATGATTGCCAGGAGGGATCAACATACAGGAGGTTGTATTCGTCATCGATGATGTCAATTCCGGTTTTTGTCACCCCCAGGAGAAATTCAAGTTGGTTTTGAACAGAATCAGCACCTGAAAAATGGTTTTTGGTATCTGATGAGTTCATTGTTTTCTTCCTTTCATTGGCGGTCATGTCTCCTCCTGGAGGTTATCGATCCTGAAATTTTTGCGTTCTGTCTATTCAGTTATCATTCTCATATTCCAAAGAGATAAAAATTTTCACGTCCCGGAAAAAACTGGTCTTTCAAGATTCTTTTAGGTATCTTTATTTATATTCATGAGACATATTGGTTGATATCTGCACATAAGAAAATCAATTTCAACGGGCATACATGATCTCTATCCTCTGCGTTGGTGATGGGACAGGGCCTATAAGCAGGTACATACAAATCCTGAGTCAAAGCACAAATATATCTCTGGATTTCTCTCTTACGTTCAATGAGGCTCTTGAAAAGCTAAAAACCACCTCATATGATGCAGTTCTCGCGGCATATCATCTCCCTGATCGAAATGGTATTGACCTCTTGCATCATGTCAGGGAGTTTTTTGGAGATCTGCCTTTTATTCTCTACACCGGTAAGGAGAAAGAGGATGTTGCGAATGATGCCCTTTCGTATGGGGCGGATCTCTGCCTCACAGATTATATCGATATCAGGTTTGAACGTACCCGGCTTATCCATGTTATCAGCCGGATTGTAGAACACCGGGAGACTAAACTGGCTTTGCAGGACAGTATTGCCCAGCTGTATCATGCCGAGTATATTGCCGGTCTGGGTCATTGGAAATATGATCCTGATTCAGGTGTTATCTCCGGATCACTCGGGGCAAGGGCGATACTTGGCTGCACTCATGAGAAGTTGACATTAGAAGAACTCCTGAGTGTAGTTCTTGTAAAGGACCGGGACCGTTTTCACACATCTCTGCAGGATTTCATTCAAAGAAAACGTTCCTTTAACGAGGAATGTAAGATACGAAGGCAGACTGACAATGCAGTCGTTGATGTTCATTTCATCGCTGAGTATGATCCCGCCTCTCATACCGTATTTGGAATAATTCAGGACATAACCGGGAGAAAAAAGATTGAACGGGCTCTTCGTCTGAGTGAATCCAAATTCAGGATGCTTGTTGAGAATATTAATGATGTCATCTTTTCAGTAAATCCGAAAGGCCAGATCGGATATTTTAGTCCTGCAGGGGAGCGGTTATTTGGATACAGGCCGGGCGACCTTGCAGGCCGGTTCTTCCTTGATGTGGTGTTTGATGAGGACCGTCCGGCCATCCTGAAACGCTTTCAGGAACTGGAACAAGGGATATTAACTCCGCTGGAATGGCGGCTTAAGAAAAAGGACGGGTCATTTTCCTGGGTCAGAACCTCAACCCGGCCGGTTGTTGACACCGGGGGGAATCTGAAATATTTTGGTGTGATTACCGATATTACCCGTGAAAAGGAAGCATATGCCGCATTAATTGAGAGTGAGGAAAAATACCGCTCACTGGTAAGTTATTCCCTCGAAGGGATCATCATTCTGGATTTTGAAGGAAAGTTATTATTTGCCAATATGGCTGCACTTCGCCTTGTGGGGGTAACCGATCCGGCCCTTCTGTCCGGCGTAAATGTCCTGGATTTCATAGATCCAAAATCACGGGATCAGGTAATCCATGATCTGAAACAGGTCAGGGACGGCGTTGATCCATTCCTTGCCGAGTATCAGATCTGTACCATCCGTGGAGAAAAGATATGGGTGGAGTGCGTTGGAAAGCGTATCCGGTATGAAGGGCAGGATGCCGATCTCCTCTCCATCCGTGATGTCACCGAACGAAAGACCGCCGCAGAAGAACTTCGGGCAAGCGAGGAGCGGTTCAGGTCCTTTGTGGAGAATTCCTATGATATCGTGTACTCGCTCACTCCTGACGGGATATTCTCGTATGTCTCCCCAAACTGGGGGGATGTACTGGGCCATGATGTTTTGGATATTGTCGGAAAACCATACACGATGGTCGTTCATCCTGATGATATCCCGGTAACCAGTCAGTTTCTCCAGACAATACTCAGTACCGGGCAGAAGAAAGGCGGGGTTGAGTATCGGGTCAGGCATAAGGATGGATCATGGAAATGGCATGTTTCAAGCGGAACACCGGTTATGAATCCTGATGGGACTCCGAAGGCTTTTCTGGGAATTGCCCATGATGTAACCGAACGAAAAAAATCAGAAGAAGCCCTCTTTCAGGCAAACAGGCAGTTAAACCTTCTCAGCTCCATCACCCGCCATGACATTCTCAATCAGATCATGACCATCTTTGTATATCTTGATGCGATGAAGGATACAACCCATGATCAGAGAATAATCGAAGGAATTGAAAATATCATGACATGTACGGGAAATATCCAGTCTCATATCGAATTTACCAAAACCTATGAGGGTCTGGGACTACATGAACCCGAATGGCAGGATCTTATTCACTGTATTCCTGATATACACCAGTCTGATACTATCCAGATGACCGTGGATATTCCTGATATAACTCTCTATGCAGACCCGATGCTGTCAAAGGTATTCCTGAACCTTCTTGATAATTCCCTTCGGCATGGAAAAACGGTAACCGCAATTCAGATATCTGCAAAAAGATCCGGCGATGAGTTTCTGATCACGTTTACAGATAACGGGATTGGTATCTCCCCGGATGACAAAGAAAAGATTTTTGAACGGGGATTTGGAAAAAATACCGGACTGGGTCTATTTCTTGCACGGGATATCCTTGCTCTTACTGGTATTACCATTACCGAGCGGGGGATTGAAGGGCAGGGTGCCGTATTTGAGATACGGGTTCCAAAAGGTGGATGGCGGACTGCCAGGTGACCGGCCTGTCCGTGTCCTAATAAAGTCCGTTCAGAGTAATTTTGTCTCTTCTGTTGGTTTTGGGACTTTTATCACAAGAACCCTGAATACCTCAGTGCTCTTGTTTATCCACCGGTGCGGAATCCTGGCCGGGCTTTCTACCAGGTTATCCTTTGTCACTTCTGCCTGTTCATCTCCAATCTCAACGATTCCTGTTCCTTCCAGGACATAAAAGATGACATCAACCGGAGTCATATGTTTTTTCAGTGATTCTCCTGGCTGGAGGGTGATGACCACTGCCATTGCATGAGGAGAGTCGTAGATCTTTCTGGCATCCACATGGTGTGGATTTGGTCCTGAAGCAACCTGTGCTACGTCGGTTATGATCATGGTTACACCGTGTCCAAATTTATGTATGGGATCATAGAGAGCAGTTCTGACTTTAATGTATCGATCCCGATACGTTCCATGAATCGGGCAGTCCGTTCCTGGGATTGTCCGTGTTTTTGGTAAAATTCAAGCAGGCGTCCGACCAGATCACATGCTTCACTCTCAGAGAGACCATATGCTATTGGGTCGGCGGCCCTGGGTTTTCTTCCGCCATTTCCTCCAAAGAGGACAATCCATCCCCGGGTGGTTCCGATAAGTCCGATGTCACGGAGCTGACTTTCACTACAGCATCGCTGACATCCCGATACCCCGATCTTGACTTTTGCCGGAAATTTTTTATCCTGAACAAGGGTCTCAATTTTGGATGCAAGGCCAATTGAATCCTGTGATCCCCATTTACAACTTTCAGTGCCAAGACAAGCCTGGACAAATTTCACACACGGCCCAAGGTCAGGTTTTCCAAGAGGGCCAAGTTCTTTAAATACAGAATCAACATCATCAGCAGGTATACCGGCAAGAATAATCCGTTGTCCTGACGTGATTTTCATGACTGGGATGCGAAATTTTCTACCGACTGCGGCGATATGTTCAAGATCCTCAGGGGTTACCATACCAGAGGGGGTATGGGTCATGATACCGTACGTTTTTCCGTCCCGCTGCAAAATGGCTCCATTCACCTTTTTCATGGTATCTCTCTGGTAATGATACTCCACACAAGGGGATAAAACCGCCGCTTTTTATTTCCCGGTTTCAGACGGATAATGAATGATATTCACCGGTATTGCCCGCATCTCTATGGTTATGGGTTTTTGAAAATGGTCATCAAGGGCCAGGTGCAGGAGTTCAGGGTCAGGCATCTCTCCGGTCCCGATGAGATGCAGGGTAAGGTTCTGTTTGCGAAGATCAAATGATGTTATCTCATACCCGGATCCGGATAACCAGTTCTTGGTAATATCCTGTGCCTCTTTTGAGTAATATGCCTGCTCCAAAGTCTCAAACCCTGATATGAAAAGCGGTACTGATATCAGGACCACACAGATGACCGCGATGGAAAACGCCTGTTTTCGCTTTTTCGTACGACTTTTATCCATCCAGCCCGGATTAATTCCTGAGATCCAGAAGACTGCTCCGCCCGATACCAGAATGGCGAAGAGATTTGTAAGAAAGAGCAGAAATGAACCGGTTGCATCTCCCCATTGATATTTTGAGAGAGAAATACCTACCACACTGAGCGGAGGAACCAGGGAGATTGATATTGCCACTCCGGGAAGCGAGTCACTGACTGACTCCCGGCTGACGGCAAAGGCTCCTGCTGCTCCTGATGCAAGGGCAACATACAGGGCAAACATGTCAGGTGCGGTTCTCGATACTATCTCCTGATTTCCCTGAAAATCAATGGCAAGAGGTGAGATAGTACAGGTGAGCAGGGCGGCAAGAAGGATGACAAATACCGTGCTGAATGTTACCATTATGAGCGATCGTCCGGCCCGGTGCGTGTCCCCAAGCACTATTGCAAGCGTTGTTGCCATGATCGGGGTCATCAAAGGTGCAATTATCATGGCACCGATCACGGTGGCGGTGGATCCGGCAATGACGCCATATGTTGATATAATGGTGGCAAGTGTCAGGAGTACTCCGTAATTCAGAATTCCGTTCCCGGCACACTCTCCCTCAAAGCAAAGTTTTTTCTGCAATATCGGAAGATAGGCCTGATCAAATTTATTTACCCTGATAAATTCTTCGAGCATATACCAATGGATGATATGGGCGCTTCCGTTATCATTGCATTGGTAGCAACTGGGATCAGGGTTTCTCCCTCAATTCACTGCGACTAAAAAAGGCTGGAGAATCATTCTCCCTTATATGAGGCCATATACCAGGTGTATACCATATCAAAATAATTCTTGATGTCATCAGCCCCTTCCAGGGAGACCGGACCGATGTATGCCAGTGGAATGAAGGCTTTTTCCCGGTGAAATGCCTCTGCAAATTCCGTAAACCGATCCATCTGTTCAGAACCTTCTTCAAGGTTGACCTGTTCAAGCATGATATCGGGGTTTTCTTTTAGGTAGGTGTCCCAGAAGTCATGGACCTGCATACAGCCACCACAGTTTGGATCATAAAAGTAGATGACCACCGGTGTTTCAAATTCAGGGGCTGGTTCTTCAAGATATGTAATCAATGCTGCTTCATCCGGTTCGGTTCCATCTTCAATAAAAATGGATGCTGACACCGGAAAGAAGGAGATAGCCAGTCCTACAAATAAAAGGGCGACAATCATCCTGAAAATTGGTTTCAATGACATGTTCTTCATTTCATCCCTCTGGATCATTACCGTTCACAATTCAATGGTATTTGAAACTTAGAGTGATAAGGATAAAAATTTTCTTCAAATTACGAGTTTTGTCACAATTGCATACAAAAGAGGGGGCATATGGTCTGTACCCTCTCCTGAAAAAATGGGATGAATTTCGATTACATTGGATATAATATCTCTATCTTCCTGATGAAACCTGCAAGAACAAAGAGGAGCAGCCCGTTTATAACGATAATCACTGCATTGATGAGTCCTGGCATGATACCGGGGATAAGCATTGATATACCAAATGCAATGGATACAAAATTCAGTATAGTCTGGGTGATATTCATTTTTTTCAGTATCGGGGGCTGATCTACCGGATGATCCGGAGGGTTTCGCATCGCCTGGAGGACCGGGTAATACCGGCCGATGAGCAGGACAACACCACCGATGATATTTAAAAGACCCAGGAGTATCTGAAGAAAACCGGTCAGTAAACCGGGAACAACACATGATACTATACCAAGGGTTGCAAAAGTCATTCCAAAGATGGTCATCAGCCAGGACCGTTTATATGCCCCGACCGGGGTTTCTCCGAGAGCCATCATCTGAATGGCAAACACGACCAGTAGCATTCCCAAAAGCCCGTCCTGTGAAAACGGGAGCGTTCCAAGGTTTACCGGGATCAGGATTATTCCAAGAAGGGTCAGCAGAGTTGCAACCAGAAGAAGGACCCCAAGAGAGAGTGAGATTGATGATTCTTTCAAAACCAGCCATAACCCTTTTGTCTTTTCAGCTCTATGTTCCGCTGGTTCTATATCGGGTGACTGCGTTTTCGATGGGTACTGCCGTGCAACGTTCTGAATGCACCAGGCAAGATAAAAAAAACTCAGTGCAAACAGAATCAGGATGATAGCAGTCTGATGATCCGTCGTAACTCCCGGAAAAAGAGTAATCAGGCCACATATGCATGAAATGACATACACCAGCCCGCAGGCAAGGATAAGATGCTGAAGAACCCCTGAAACATGCCTCCAGGTCCGTGCCTTGTCTTCCCTCACGAAGAGTTGCAGGAAAAGAGCTGCACCTCCGAGAAACAGAACCCCTCCGACGATGAGTCTGATATGTTCAGAAAGATAGCCTGGCACGAAAGCAGCAGCCATTCCCAGGATTGCAACGATAATGCCGATAAGTATCAGAAGCCAGGACCGTTTGAGATCACCAAATGGCGTCTTTCCCATCGTGACAATCTGAAATGCCATCAGTAGGACAAATAATCCGTATGTGCTGTCCGGTGCATAGGGAAGAGCACCGGTGTGTATCTGAAAGAGCAGAAGGCCGAAAATAAGCATAAATATCCCGAATATGAGCAGGATAACAACTTCTATGGTAAGATCGGACTCTCCGGTGAGGTTCAGATGTCCTTTTGTGGTATGCCCGTGTTCGTTTGTCATGTACGCGAACTTCCTCTTATATGTCTATAGCATGTGGAGTAAGAAATATTGTCCGGTTATACCCATTCGGCCGGTCACAGACCTCTCCTTTCACCGATGAGAAAACTGGTCTGAATAGTATGTCATTTCTCCCGAATTATGATAGGAATGATGAGATGAACGAGAGAGCAATGGAGGGGATGTATGAAATCATTCGAGGTTGCCCCAGGAGATAATAGGGGAATGGTTTGATCCAATTCCCAAATGCATGGAATGTATCACCACATCGTATCAGGTGAAGCATGATACTGGCATGGTACCAGGTGTACTTCTGTTCTCCTGTTGGTCTGTTCATTGCCCTTAAAAATTGGGTTTTTAGTAAAAATGACTATTATTTTTGAATTAATGGTGTGAGGTGTATTGAATACTGATTTTATTGCCACATCTAACTCAAAATTGATTTTAAATGCCTATTTGTCGAAAATAGGCTCTCAAAACTGTTATCTATGTTTAGCCCCCATCAATATTCTTATGGGGATAGATAAGTGTAGGGGGGATGAATATTCCATCTCTGATTCAGAATGATCAGGGTTCGATTATCGAAGTTAGAAATCTAACCAAGATATTCGGACCAAGACCCCAGAAAACGCTGTCTCATCTCCAAAGAGGATGTTCGGTCAAAGAAATCCGAGAAAAAACCGGTCACATCGTCGCATTACAAAACATTTCGTTTTCAGTTCAGAAAGGGGAAATCTTTGTTCTGATGGGACTCTCGGGATGTGGAAAATCAACACTTCTCAGATGCCTGAACCGGCTCATAGAACCGACAGCCGGGGAGATTCTTCTTGATGGAGAAGACCTTGTCACTGCTTCTGCAGACCAGATGAAATCAATCCGAAGAAAACGGATGAGCATGGTTTTTCAAAGCTTTGCTCTTCTTCCCCATAGAAATATTCTGGACAACATTGCA
>CAYWHV010000043.1:0-12039 GCA_964458045.1 uncultured Methanospirillum sp. | reverse complement strand
GAAAAACGGACGAACGGGAGGAGTGAAATTCTTCTTCCCTATCTCTTCTGACAGACTGAAACCTTTATCTTTGTTGATTTCCATCTCCATGTATGGCACCATTACAGTGGTATACCGGGATACTTCTTCTTCTCTTCTCCGGGCTTGTCATCTCCGGAGTGAGTGCAGCAGTTATTGACTCGTCATATGTGTACGGCCATCCACCCAGTGCAGGCAACATTGTTCTGAACTTTGACAATACCGGCAATGATCTGGACGCGGTAGCTATCGTTACCCTTGGCGGAAATGCCGATCCGCTCTATGCAATTTATATACCAGCGGAGGATTATGGCAGCATCAAGAGTATCGGTCAGGGAAGATTTGACATATATTTTGAACTTGGGGTGGACTGGGACGAACGAAACCGAGTCTTCCAGGATGGAACATTTTTCAAAATTTCAACCCCGGTGATCCTGAAGGATAACAAGGATACCTACACCGTGTATCTTTATGATAAGGAAGGGAAACCAAAGAGAATTAAAGAAATTACCGAAGATGAGATGCCGGACATCAGACCACGGATATGATTCCGGATTATTTTATCCTATTTTCATACGTGTTATAAATCATTGATACTTATACGCCGTTTTACCGGATATTACAGCATATGATAATACGGCCTCATCATTCTTCTCAAGAGGTATGAATAGTATATTATTTGTGTTACAAACGAAGATAGATGATCATGAAATGGCATGAACACTGCCACTATATGGAGCTCCCCCGCGAATACCCGGTTACGGAACTTGCCAGATTTCATGGACATCTGGGCCCGTTTATTGTTCTTGGATACCGGATGGGGAGATATGCGTTACAAAAACTTGGTGACAATCCCTTTGCATTAAAGGCCAGTGTGTACTGTTCAGGTATTACTCCACAGTCATGCCTTGCCGATGGCATCCAGCTGGGAAGCGGATGCACCCTTGGAAAAGGCAATATCGAGATTGTAAAATCTGATGCCGTATATAGCGAGTTCTCATCTGACGGTGCAAAAATCCGTCTGAAACCACTTGGATTAAAACAGTTGCCCCAGGATACACCGGATTATGAGCTTGAGATCGAGAAATATGCTGCTGACCTGTATACCCTCCCTGATGACCAGCTCTTCTCGGTTGAGGTCCTCTCATGACCCGGGGATCTGACGATATCATTCAGTTAGAGAAGGTCTGGACGACCTATGAAGGCGCAGACCTGCCAGTTATAAAAGACGTCACGCTCGGCATTAAACCAGGCGAGTTTGTAGTGATTGGCGGGCCGAACGGGGCGGGAAAGACTACCTTGTTAGAGACAATAGCCGGACTGCTTCCGGTCGTTGATGGCAGTGTTCAGGTCTGCGGTCATGACGTCATGAAGGACGGGTGTGCCGCACGAAAGAAGATCGGGTATGTCATCCAGAACTTTGACTTTCACCCGTACACTCCGTTCACCGTTGAGGAGGTTGTTCTCATGGGGCGGTTTGGAAAGATCGGATGGCTGAAACGCCATTCCAGCAGGGACATGGACAAGGTAACGGCGGCAATAAACCAGCTGGGCCTTACCCTTATGCAGAAGAACCAGATCGGAAAACTCTCCGGAGGGCAGCAGCAAAAGGTGCTCATTGCCCAGAATCTTGCAAAAGAGCCGGAAGTCCTCCTGCTTGACGAGCCGTTCAGCAACCTTGACATGATAACCAGGGAAGAGGTCAGCAGACTTCTCTGCCAGATAGCAGATGCAGGCATTCCGGTCCTTATCGTCTCCCATGCATTTGATGCCCTGCCAGACCGGGACATCAGGGTCGTTGTCATGCAACATGGGGAGATCATCCTCAATCAGCTCTCTCATCCATCTGAAGTTGGAAACCTGGTCCGAACTGCCTCGGTGGCAGCCTGATGCTGGAATTTCTCATCCCAAACAATGTCATGTGCCATGCAGTGGAGGCGATGCTGTTTGCCTCCCTGGGCTGTGCTCTTTTAAGTGTTCTGATCACCCAGATGAACATCTCGTCCATCGGGTTTACCATGTCCCATGCCGCTTTTGCCGGTGGATCGGTCGGAGCGTTCTTCGGGTACGCCGTTCTTCCCTCGGCGGTTATCGTGAGCATCCTGACCGCCTTTCTTATGGGGCCCTTAAGCGACCGGACCAGGATGCATACCGATACCACCCTTGGGGTGCTCTTTGGGACCATGATGGCGGTGGCGATATTCTTCATCGCACTCATGCAGGGAACGGGAAAAGGATTTGATGCCAGTTCGCTCCTGTATGGGAATGTCATCTCCCTGTACCGGGAGGAGATCTATGCCCTGGCACTGATGAGTGCTCTCATCCTCATCTTCCTGGTAATCTTCTACAAAGAGATTACCGCAATAGTGTTTCATAAGCGTCTTGCCGAGATTGCTGGCATACAGGTAAAGCCGGTGTATTATGGGATCCTCTTTCTGATATCAGTCATGGTTGCCCTGAGTATCCCCATCGTCGGCGGACTCCTCCTGTATGTCTGGCTGGTAACACCTGCAGCGATTGCCTACCAGTTCTGCAATACCATGCGGAATATGTTCATCATAGCACCGGTTGTTGCAGTTATTGTCAGTGTGGCTGGAGCCATATGGGGAATTATGTACTCCCTTCCGGTCGGTCCATTGACAGCGGTGATTTTTAGCGGGCTTTTCATCCTGGCCGTAGCAATATCACCGAAAAGGAAAGTAATGTTTCACAAGCATTAATACGAAAAGTGAAGAAGTAATAATTATGAAGCATTCAGGATTATTACTTATTCTGGGCATCATCATTGCTCTTATTCCGGGGGCAATGGCCCTGAACGTTGTAACGACGACCAGCGTCCTCTGGGATCCGGTTCAGGAGATTGGTGGCGAGGATGTGAATGTCGTGTACATCGCTGACCCCTCCGTCTGCCCACACTTACAGGGAGATATTCTGCCAGGGCTGATTCAGAAGAATGCAGATTCTCTTGAAAAAGCAGACCTTTTCTTAGCACATAATGCAAGCATCGATATTGCAACCATGCAGGCGATAGAAAAGTTCCGTGATTCCAATGGATATGGAAAGACCGCCTGGAAGGTTTTAAAACCCGACGCACTCTGGAATACTCCGGAGACTGCTGTGGAACTTGCTGATACTGTCCTTGGATGGCTGAAAGCGGCAGATGCAACGAACGCCAACGCATTCGATGAACGAGCACAGGCCTACAAGGAGAAAATTATGGCAGCAGGGAACCTGACCGATGAAGAGAAAGGTCTGCTTGCAAAGAAGTATGCCGTTGCCATCACCTGGCAGAGAGATTCGGTTGAAAACTGGCTTGGTATAAACGTCATTGATGTATTTGCTCCGGAGTTTGCACTCGGTGGAAATAAGACCCCTGCAAAGATTGTTGATGTGTTAAAAGCTGATCCCCAGAAACTCTATGAACTTGATCTCCTGCCAGGTGGCGGAAAGATCTATGTCATTGAGAATATGCAGTCAGGGGAGATGGCGAAGGGAGTTGCAGAAGCACTTGAAGATATGGCAATTTATGCAAACCGGGTAATATTTACTAACTTCCCGAAATCAGTCGAAGGTGTAGACTCAATTCCTGATGTGCTGACATATAACAAGAACCTGGTTCTTCAGTAACCCCTTTTTTCTCCGGAATACATTGAGAGATTTTTCATATAGATTATTACCGAATAAGATATAGTACTACGATGATGATCTCCAGGGGGCGGGAGTTCATCAGAGAACCAGTATCAACCGATCCATCATTGCCCATCAACAATATCGCAGCACCCCGGACAGGTTCTGTAAGGCCTGCAGGTCATCACATACCTGCCTCAAAAAGTGGATTATCCCTCGTTATACCAATATCTAGTCGATATTTTGCATATCTTTTTTGAAGCTCTGGGCAATACCGGTCCCTCCAAGCACCAGAAGGTACACGGCAACACCCAGAAGAATGATGGTAGAGCCTGAGGGAATGTCAAAGATCCAGGAGAGGAATATTCCACTTGTTGTCAGAATCATGCTTATTATCGTAGCCCTGACCATCATACCCTTCAGAGTTCTTGAAAATGGCCGGACGATCGCTGCCGGGAGAGTCAGCAGAGCAATAACAAGAATAATACCGACAACCTGGATTAATACGACCACCGATATGGCAATGAGGAGCAGAACCAGGAGATGAAGACCACGGGTCGGCAGGTTAGAGATTGTGGCATATTCAGGGTCAAATGCCAGGGCCTGCAATACCGGATAGAGGGTGGAGAAGAGGAGGACAATCCCCACAGCCAGAAGAGCGATCATCATCAGGTGTTCTGGTGCAACCAGGAGAATATTGCCAAACAGATAACTAAAGAGGTCAGGAGTATACCCCGGCGTAAGAGAGAGACAGAGTATGCCAAAAGCCATTCCTCCGGCCCAGAACGCACCAATAAGTGTGTCAATGTGCTCTTTTGCCCGTTCAACCAGCCCCCATATGAGGGTTGCAATCCCAAGGGTAAACCAGAAGGCACCGGCAAGCGGATCAATGCTCAGAAGATATCCAAGACCTATCCCCCCGAATGCTGCATGGGATATCCCCCCGGCGACCGAGATCATATGCTTGACAAAGACATAGCTCCCGATGATGCCACAGATGACTGAGGCCATGATCCCAGCCAGGAGAGCTGACCTGAAAAATTCAAACCCGAGTGCTTCTATCATGAGTGATCTCCATGCCGCTCTAATACCCGGTGAGGGATCTCTCCATGGGTGATGATGTCAACCGGACACCCGTAGGTTCGGGAGATCATATCTCCCGTAACCTGATCACTCTCATGCTGGTATAAACGCCGGTTCAGACAGGCGACCCGGTTTACATGACGGGAGACCACCCCGATATCATGAGTGATCATAAGAATGGTAATCTCCTGTGACAATGAGGAGAGAAGTTCATAAAAGTGCTCTTCTGTTGGTGTATCCACGTAGACCGTCGGTTCATCAAGGATGAGGATATCAGGGTTCCCGGCAAGAGCACGTGCAATGAGGGCCCGCTGCCGCTCCCCACCGGAAAGTTCTCTCACCGGACGACCGCCAAGGGGCTCAGCAGATATCCGGGATAATGCATTATCAGCAGCGGTATGATCCTCATGCGTATATCTCCTGAGAAAACCGGTCTTTCTCCCCATCCTGCCGGTCAGGACCATCTCATGCACGGTTATCGGGAAGGAAAAATCAAATACATGGGTCTGGGGAACATATCCAATCCTGGCCCTCGTATCTGGCCGTGCCGGTGAGCCAAAAAGAAGAACCTCACCGGTATCGCAGGGGATAAGACCGAGTATTGCTCTGATGAGAGTCGTTTTTCCAGCCCCGTTCGGACCTATTATCGCAAAAAAGTCACCTTTCCTGACCTGAAAGGTTATGGAATCCAGGACAACCTGCTGATTCCTGATGACAGACACATTGGCAACCTCAATCACCGGTTCCTGAATCATGATAACCCCGATATCTTTTCTGCTATCTGTCGCATGTTCTCAAGATAATTCCCGGCTAGCGGGCTGATAAGAACCATGGTCCCATTCAGTTCTCGTGCCAGAGTCTCTGCCTGCTTTGTGGATCCTTCAGGCTCGGCAAAAACAATACGTATCCCCATGGATTTCGCTTGTGTGATAAGATGCGCCAGCTGTTGTGCCGATGGTTCACGGCCGTTCTCTTCTACTGCCATCTGGGTCAGATTATATTCCCTGCAGAAATACCCAAATGCCGGATGATATACGAGAATTGTTCGGGTTTTCAGATCCATGAAGGACTCCCGGATGTTCTGGTCAACATCGGTCAGGTTCCGGACATACATATCCCGGTTCTTGAAAAACGTATCCCGCATATCAGGCCGTATATCTGCCATCGCTTCAGCGGTCGTATTGACGATACGTGCGGCATTCTGAAGCGACAGCCAGACATGGGGATCAACCCCCTCATGAGATTCCTGATGCACCGGTTCGCCCTCCTGCTCATGAGCGTGTGCTGCACGATGCACCACTATGTCATGAGATGCATTGATAACCGGCATATCCGGATAGGTCCGGGTTATTCGTTCCATCCACCTATTCTCAAACTCGATTCCGGAACCTAGTGCGATATAGAGATCTGCAGACTCAAGCCCCGCAATCTGTGACGGGGTCGGCTCAAAGGTATGCGGACTTGCTCCCGGCGGAACCATCACCAAAACTGAAACCGGATAATCACCCGCAACCGCTCTGATGAACTCCTCCTGGGGAGGGATGGTGCAGGCAACGAAAAGGGGATGCGAAGAAGAGATCTTATGCTGATCGGTGCAGCCACATATACCCACGAGAAGAACAAGCCAGCAGAGAACCAGAAATAACAGGATACCACACCCTGTTCGATGGGGCGTTTCTTGGATTTCAGCCATCCCGATTTTAAGCTTATAGCTAATTTTTTTCATTCCCCGACTCCGCAACAGATGGGATCATGATCAATAACACCACATGCAGCCCTTCTCGGATGACCAAGTGAGCGACATATCTGGTCAATATGAGCTTTTGGAACCAGATGTTCTATCTTTTCAGCCTGTGCACATGCATCCGGCTCTGACAGACCGGCACGGGTAAACATGAGAGAGAGAATCCGGTGCCGACGCAGAAGGAAACGGGTAAGATCCTCACCTGCGTCAGTGAGAGAGACCTTTTGATATGGATCATACCTGATATACCCGGCTTCTCCGAGTTCATGGAGTGATCTTGTGACCGTAGAGGGTCGTATCCCAAACTTACATGCAATTTCACCGGGTTTTAATCCGGTTTCATTGGAATAGATGAACTTTAAAAACCTGATCTTCTGCGGCGTATCGACCCGGCCTGCCATATCAGATTATGGAACAGGAGAGGACATAAAGCTAGCAGCTAAAAAATTTCAGATTCCGACAATAAACCAAAATATTCTTCAGAACCGGGATCAGACATCAGGGAAAAGCAGAAGTCTGCCATTGTTTCAATGTCCGTTGTACTGTTTTTCTCCCAAACAGGGTATCCCGAAAGACCGGGTCAGGACGAACCCCGAGTTCTTCGGAGACGGAGAATACACATGCATGCTTCACCGGGCATGCCCTGCATTTTGGTCCGGGACCACACCAGGTTGAGCCGATCAGGTACAGCGGCCGATCAAGATCCCAGGGATCATCAGGTGAGATCATCCGGGCCAGGCGCCGTGCTTTCATGGGAGTAATCCCACTACCATCGCCACAGATCATCCTCCCCAGGACCCGCGAATCGACGATATCACCCACAATATCAAACGGCCCCTGGACATAACCCAGGTCTTTTAACGTACCTACGATAAGACATGCAATTGACCGGGGAATTCTAAGAAGTAAGAGCCGTTTATAAACCGACTCAGGGTCATGCTCATATCCGGTCCATATCTGCCGACCGTCACCGGCATAAAATCGGATCATCAGGGTGGCTATCTTGTAAAGCCGGGTATGAATCTTCGGTTCAGGATGGAGATTATAATCAAAAAACCGTTCGTTCCATCCCTCCAGAGTATGATCAATAATCTCCTGCCACAGGGTTTGTGGATTATCAAGGACCTCCTCGGTAAAAAAAACCACATTGTCCCATACATCCGTCTTTCCTGACCGGTATTCTAGAAAGCAGGCACACAGAAATGCATTTGCCTCCTTTCTGGTCATCCCCTCAGGAGAACTATCTGCAAGCATGATAGAGTCTGGTGCACGAAACCGGGGGTGTTCCCTGGTCAGCTGGTGTAATGCATCTGAAACAATCTGCAGCACCTCTCCGGTAACCTGGCAGATATCAGCAGTATCTTTATCAGACACAGAAGCCATCCGGGGAATTAATGTGGACATCCGGTCGTTCTGTACGATCATGGCAGTATACAGGGAGATATCCGATCCAGTACCTCTGAAAAAACCGTCAGATCAGTTCCGTGAGAATCTGCCATAACCAGATAAACCGGGTATCGATCATAGCTTGTCCATCGTTGTACCCTGATGCGGATCCCGGATATCCTGGGATCATTCATATACTGCTCCTCTATGTGAGCACACAAAGCCTGTGCCTGAAGATAGTCAGATGCATATCCGGTCCAGGAATACACATGACCATGATCACAAACGTCACCTAGTTCCTTCATAAGTCCTGCCGGAGTATACCAGTCATTAAACTGGTCAAGCACTGCCAGAACATCGGGGATCTGTGGATTTTTCAGAAGGGATGCATCGTCCAGATCACCAATGAGGATCTTCTGAAAGGGTCTCTTTTTAAATCCTTCCAGTACTGCATACCTGACACCGGAATCTGACAGCAGGTTTAATGCATCATCCAGGCTGGTACTATGGAAAGAGGCTGATGTTTTTTCTTCATCAATGCCAATTGCCGGGTCAGCTCCTGCCTCAAAATGAAGCGTCGTATCCTTCCCAAGTGGAAGAACACTATAATGACTCCCTATATGTTTGATAGTCGCCGTTCTGCCATGATGCACAAGATGTGAACAGAGCTCAAGGATAAATGTCGTTTTGCCTGAACCAGACCATCCCGCTATATGAATCACTTTCATGAAGAAAAAGACACCCCTGCCATGATAGGAACCTGATCTCAGATCGGACAAGGAAGTTTTTAAGTAATACTATATCCAATTCCCCTCTTACGGGGTGTATATGGGGGGTGATCCGCCATTGATTTTTTCTTCATTTTCACGCAAATTAGCGGCAGTCATCCTGTTTGCCCTCCTATTCTCACTCATTACCCTGGTCATGGTCTGGTACTCAGGCTCACTTGCTACGCTGGATGAAGAGTTTAAAAACCGGCAGAACCTCACGGATCAGATCCTCAAACAATCGGTTATCTGGATTGACCGGGGGATCTCCCTCTATGAACTGCAATATATTCCCTCTTTGGAAGAAGCAATGGATATATATCACACTGCTTATGAAAACTCGGGAGGAGATATCACAACGATTGATCTCAGCGCATTAAAAAAGCAGGTGGATGCACAATTAGAAGGAGACTATGACTTTTACCTGGTTCATGCACAGGGGAACGTAATTAATAGCACGTTTGTGGAAGATGTCGGACTTGATTTTAAAATGTGGCCGAAATTTTATTCGGTCGTCTCCGGGATCCGGGAAAATGGCAGCTTTGTTCCGGATCGGATGGTTCGGGGATATGCAAAAAATGCCCCCTATCGAAAATTCGCATATATGGGAACCAGTGATGGCAAGTATCTGCTTGAAATCAGCAGGACCTTTGATCGATTACTTCCCTATGCATCCGGTGCATCATATAAAGAACTCATCAATAATCTTCCCGGTCTGAACCAGGACATCCGGTCCATTGAACTTTACAACTCACGATATGAACTGGTTTCGAAATATCCCTCCCTTGAGACAGACGAAAAACCAAATTCGGAGACATTGTCAAAAATCATTAAAACATTTGCAGAGCACGCAAATTACGAAGAGACAGACCCGGTGACCGGCGACATTATCCGCTATACTCACCTCCCCATCAGTGATACCGAGTCACCATCCGCCTCGGAGATGTTTCTTGCAGCAAAGACGGTGTATTCAACAGATGACCGGGATCGGAAAAAACTGACTATGACCCTGATTTTTGGCGGGTTCCTGCTCCTTACGGCAATTATTGCGGCAGGGGGTGCCATTGCCGGGTCACGATACCTGTCCCGGCCGATTGACCGGATTGTAGAAGATATTCAGCAAATCGCAGACGGGGATCTGGATCACCGGATACGGCCGACCGGATCATCAGAATTTAACCATATTGAAAAAGCGATAAACAGTCTTGTCACCAGTCTGAAAGGTACCATAAGCAGTCTGAAGATCAGGGAAGAAGAACTGCTGGAGGAATTGGGGAAGAGATGGAGAGCGGAAGAGAATTACCGGAGGCTCTTTGAATCCGCTCATGAAGCAATCTTCATCCTGAAAGATACCAGGATAGAGAGTTGTAATAATGCTGCTACTCAGCTCATCGGGCTGAACATGAAGGAGATTATCGGAAGAGAACTTTCCGAATTCTCACCACCGACACAACCGGACGGCAGGGATTCCATTGAGGCATCACGGGAGATAATTCGTCGGGTATCCCAGGGAGACTTATCCATTATCGAATGGGACTTCATGAAAAAAGACGGAAAGATCCTTAAAACTGAAGCTCAGTGCAGTGCCGTTTTAACCGGAGATGATATCCTCGTGATGATCATATTCCGTGATGTCACTGAACTATTTGAGATGAAAAAGCGGGAGATAACGGCAATATCTCAAATTGAAGAAAATCTTGTCAGACTTGCTGCAATTAATGATCAGATCAGAAATCCCCTGGCATCCATCACGATCCTGAATGAATTGCAGGGTGGGGATTATGAAGAGAAGATCTATGAGCAGATTATGACAATCGATGCTTTAATTAATGAAGTTGATAAAAACTTTGTGAAAACCGATAAGGTCCGCCTCTTCCTTACAAAACACTATGGCATCCATCACACCAGTTCAGACGAGAATGAGAAGAGAAATCAATAAATCCCACAATAAATTTCTTTGCGTTTGCACCCATCTCATCATTCTGCTGTCCATACTCTTTTCAGGATATTGTGTAAGCGGTGAACATACTCCGAGCTTTGCCGCTTTTGGAGAGATATCATTCTCTGAAGGAGTCACCGAGGAGAGTGTCCCTATCAGGCCGGTGGTTGCATTTGAGCCTGGGACCGTGAAGATCTGTGCAGTATTTCCGTTTATGAACATGGAAGACGGGATGCAGGTCGAGGTGGAATGGCTCTATAATGATGAATGGTTTTACTCAACCGAAGAGGAATGGGACGAAGGGGAAGAGGGTATTACCCACCGGTCAATTTCATGGGAGGATGACCGGGAACTGGACCCGGGGATCTACACCCTCCGGTTATTTATAAACGACCAGCTGGCCCGGTCAGCAGATGTGGAAGTTCTGGCACCAATTGAGGAGGCAACGCCGGAACCTGCCAGAAACCCTGAAGACCTTATCGATCCTGACCTGATGAAAGCATGGGAGATTCTTGCGTATTCAGATAATGACCTGTTACAAGACCTCGCAAGCCTTGTCCCTGATTATGGGATAGAACTCAGACTGACTGACGAGATAGATTCAAACGGGCAGTATGTCTATGCCAGCGGGAAAAAAGAACCAGGGAAGGTTTACATCTCATGGGATTTCTGGGAGAGAAAAAGCTGGGAAGAGGTGAGCGGAACCATCGCACATGAACTGACGCATGCGGTCCAGCACCTGACCAGTGATGAAGAAACATTCGGGTGCACCATCGAGCGGGAATATGAGGCATATATGGCAGAATTCTATGTGCTCATGGAGACCGGACGGGAGGATATCCTCATGAAATCCTGGTCAGCAATCTACAATCCAAAGACCGGGAAGATTTGGAAGAATGAACTCTGGAAGGCGCTTCAGGATGCCTATGACACCTGTCCTGAATACTAATTATTTACTCATATGAGGGAAAAAAGAGATCTCCATTGAACATGGTGCAAAAACGGCTCTTTCTACTCCGTGTCTGGTATATAATCATGGATCACAACCTTTAATCTGTTCCCGCACGAAGCGTACGTTACTAACCGGTATGATTACCTCGTTCCTTCAGATTGCCTTTGCAGCCTTCTGCTGCTGGGTTCTCTTTATCACAATTGATATGATCTGGGCACTGCCTCGTGAAGGAGGCGTTGTCGGAGCAAAAGCGATTGCAGCAGCAGTTGAGAGAAGAGGAGGAGATCTCAGGGGAGGGACCATGATGGGCAATATTGTATCATCCCCTGATGCATCGGCAGGGACCCTTCTTGCTGCCTGCGGAGTGTACTGTTTTGGAATACCAGGAGGTCTTCTTGCAACCGTTCTCGTGTATATTGGAAACCGTATCTGCTATGATCCGGGGTATGCCGGAACAACGGGATGCTTTCTGGCAACCTTCATGGTGTACCTTGGAACCCAGATCGGGATTCCGGCTGAGTTC
>CAYWHV010000042.1:0-12052 GCA_964458045.1 uncultured Methanospirillum sp. | reverse complement strand
CACACGGACCCTTACGTTTCCGCCTTCGTTCTCGGTCTTCGGCTGTTCAGCCTTCTGATGGGAATCCCGAAATTGTGTGTCATGAAGAAACCGGTGCCCTGTCCACGAGGAGTCAGATTGCATATATAGCAATAATGCGTGACAGCTACCTGAACTTTACGATAATAAGATGAGTGGGAGGAGTAAGCCCCCTTCTGTTCATTGCGGCATTCAGCTTAGCACCGAACCCGGGCAGATACCGGGTTATCTGTATGCCCTGTTTCGGTTTGCACCCGCAGGGATTCGCCGTTTCATCGGTGATGTCCATCTCAGCTCAGCAGGAATGCATCATCACTCCGGACATTCCGTATCGTTTCTGGTCCATAGCCGTGATTCTCACCACCCCTGAATAGCAGGGCTGCGTACCCGGTTGGTGGGGGGACTTTCCTCAGCTACGAATACTCGTTACCGTCGGCCGCACTCTCCCTCTCATAACTTAATCAGCACTGAAAGAGAAAAAGAGTATGTAATATATCATGCCTGACACAAGCAAGAGTATTGATTGAAGAGACAGGTAATGCCCGATAAACCGTCATTTATTTATAGAAATATCCTGATTATTCTTATTACGAAAGGGGAATTTTATTACCACTACTGCATTTATCCATCATAAAGGTGGAACGGGAAAAACCACATCCTGCCTACAAATAGCAGGGATTCTCAAAAACATGGGAAGAACAGTACTTGTTATTGATACTGATCCCCAGGCAAATGCCACATTGGGTCTTGGAGTCTATCCTGATTCTCTTCAAAAGCACATATATCAATACTATATTCAGAAATGTTCACCAGCTCCTGATTCTGTTCTCCTGTCAGATTTTATCATTAAAACGGTATCTGGCATTGATCTCGTTCCCTCGCATCTTGATCTTGTCGGCGCAGAAGCAGTTTTATACCAAAATCCGGATCGTTATCATATCCTGAAAAAGGGAATTGACGGCATTAAAAATCGTTATGATCATATACTGATAGACACCCCTCCGTTTCTGGGCCAATTCCTTATGAACGGGATGATCGCTGCTGATCATTCTGTCATGGTTTTTTCCTCAGACATTTTTGCTATTGCCGGGTATGATCATATCAACCTGGTGATTCAGGATATCAAAGAGATTCTTAATGTCGATATTCACATCAGCATGGCAATCCTGAACAGATGGGATAATCCATGTGGAAAAACAGAAACTTTTCTGGAGAAAATTCAACATTTATTTGGTTTGAGCGCAGAAGAAAAACCAGACTCACTCCAGGATATCAGGACCCAGCTGGAGAACAGAATAAATGTAGAAATTCCTGAAGTGGTGATGGTTTTTGAAGGAAGAGAAGTTTCCCATTCTCTTAAACAGGGAGTTCCGCTGATTACACTGGCACCGGATGATCCTGCCATGCCTGGTTTCAAACAGGCAGCATCAATAATTGATTCATGGAAGACAGGGGGGAGATGATGGAGACAGACGAGGGTAAACATTCGGGAAGAAGGGGACTGTTTATGGTTACCGAAGAGGAAAAAAGAGAATCAGTTACGGAAGAGATCCTTCCTGACTATTCTGAAATAATCACCAGAATTCTTACCTATGAACAGGGAGAGTTTCCAGAGGTACCAGCTGATTTTGTTCCCATCTTAAACCGGCTGCAAAAGGATACTGAAATTCTTCAGAATGAAAAACAAAGCCTCCTTGAACTGACCCGGGAACTTGATGTTCTGAAAGAAGAGCAGGTTACAATAAAAAAGGAACATGAAAGTTATCTCTCCGATCTGATATCAGCTCATACAGAATTTGACAGAGCGCTGGAGATATTTCAGTATCATGCCATTCCCATGGTCCTTTTGGGATCTGATAGACAGATTATGGATGCAAATGACATCTTCTGTTCCATTTTCTCAGTTGAACGGAGTGAAATCACCAGACAATTCCCACCGGTATCAAGATATGTACCTGATGATATTCCATTTACCGCTCCGGACGGGAATCAATATTCAATAGTTACAATAAAACCTCCGATTGTTCCTTTTGATCATGAAGCAGTTTCTCTGGAGCTCCTTATCCCATATACACCTACAGAAGATCAAACTGCAAAAGAAACCATTTCAAGAGAAATTTTAGAGAAAGCATTATCTGAAGTTCTTCTTCCGGTTGCCATCATCGACCAGTACCATACGGTCCGGTTTGTAAATAATGCGCTTCTCGATTATCTTACGAGAAACCAGCAGGATATCTATCTGCGGGATATTGCAATTTGTGGTTTTTCAAGAGAAATCACAGAAAAAGTTGAAGAAGCATCTACAACCGGAGCAAAAATTGAATATCAGACCTCTGTTCTGCGTCGTGACAATTCATCCATTCCGGTATGGGTCGAGTTATTTCCTCTGACACATGAAGATGAAACGGTTGTTTTACTTGTTCTCTTTCCAGATGATGAAGAAGAAGACCAGATACCAGAAGAGATCTGTCAGGTAGCATCTGAAACAGTGACGCCCTTTTTAAAAACTCTTCTGGACCTCAACCCTTCACCGATGGTTCTGTTTGATGATACATCCGAGGTATTAATTGCGAATGAAGGTCTTTCAGAGCTGATTGGTGTTTCTTCAGGACAATTGCAGGGTCAAAGACTGTCTGACATCGGTATTACGGTACCAGATTTTTCAGGAATGAGTGAAGAGATGGAGATACTCCCTGAAAAAGTCTGTATCGAATCACCATATGGGATGCAATGTTACTCAGGGCTTCTTATTGCTAACCATCAGACAAATCAGGAACAATATCTTCTGATTCTTCAGCCACCGGTTGATGCTTCAGTTGAGCAGGGTATACAAAAAACTCAGGATGTTATTGAACCAGTACCAGATAAATTACATCCTGTTTCTCCAGAGGTTACCATATATCCAGACAATCTCCAGTCAGTTCAGTTCTTAACAATTCCAATACCCGGCCTTCTTATTGAAGAATCTCTCATAAGTGAAATGAATCCATCATTCAAAGAGTGGACCGGAATACAGGATGATAATGTATCAGAATTTGCTCATATTCTAATCTCTCATGCCGTCCAGTCCAGGGAGAATAGATCTCTGGTATTTTCATCACTCTATCCTGCAGGTCTGAAATCATACCAGATACAGGTCCAGCCAGATACCACCTCTCCGGATAAAAATATTTTCTGGTTTATTGATCAATCCGAAGCTCAGGAATCAATTGCTTCCTTAAAGAGCCAGATTGAAAGTTTAGCCTCTGAACTGAATTCAGTTAAAGATAATCTTCATGAAGAACGTTCTGCATTAAAGACATCTGATGATATATCTCAGCAGATAGATATTGTTGAATTTGAATTATCCGGAGGACGATATGCAATGGATATTGGGATGGTACGGGAAGTCGTTGAGATGCTTCCGATTACACCACTTCCAAAAACACCTCCCTATATCATTGGTATTATTAATCTCAGAGGGGATGTAACCCATGTCATAGATCTCGCCATACTTCTGGGCGAGCGGGTGAAGAAAGATCGGAGCGGGCAGAAAATTATCATTGTTCCTCCTGATGCTGCGCATGGTGAACACCTTGGAATTATTGTGGATAATGTGCGAAGTGTCACCGAAATCGGTGCACGACAGGTAACAGCTCTTGGTGATGAGATCAATGAGCGGATTCAAACACGGATCAAGGGTATCATTAAGGTCACCCATGATGATCTCATAGAGAAGCGTGAAGGAGAAGAGAAAGAGGCAAACCTTGTTATATGGCTTGATATGAAAGAAATCTTAAACCGTATGTCAAGTCTGCACTGACTCAGGTGTTCTCCCAATAGGATATCATGGATAAAAAAATAATAACCCCGGTTTTTCCCCAGATAAATGTCCCTCAGGTGAGTGAAAAGGGACTCCCGGAACTCATTCTTGATGTACAGAAAAGGCTCAACATTCAACTCACCAGTTATAAACAGGATTATATCAAACGAAGACTTCTCTCACGGATGAACTCAACCAGATCCAAGGATTTTGTTGAATATCACCAGTACCTGAAAACACATCCTGAAGAAGAAGAAAAATTGCGGAACGCTCTGACAATCAATGTCACAAAATTTCTTCGTGATCCGGATGTATTCAACCTGATTGGAAAAGAAATTTTTCCTTCAATAATTCAGGAGAAGAGATCGATAAAAATATGGAGTGCCGGATGCTCATCAGGAGAAGAACCATATACCTATGCAATACTTCTGCATGAGATGGCAAAACCAGGTGTGTTGCTAAGCAATGTCATCACCGCAACTGATATTGATGAAGTAATTTTAAAAAGGGCAAAGGACGGAATTTATGAGAAAAACGCCCTGGAAAACCTGAGCGACACCCAGATTAACCGGCATTTTGATAAAACAGATGATGGAAAATTCAGGATAAAAGATCATATCAGGAATATGGTTCGTTTTCAGCCTCACGACCTCATGAAAGGAGTTCCGGTTGCCCGTATGTTTGACGTCGTATCATGCAGAAATGTTACCATTTATTTTAATGAACAACAAAAAAGGGACCTGGTAAAACTTGTTCATGATAGTCTTGGAAATAACGGATATTATATTATGGGGATGTCTGAATATATGTCAAAAGATGTTGAACATCTGTTCCGACCCTATAAACCGATGCTCAAAATATTTCAGAAAGCAGTGTAAATTTAATATTCATCCTTTTTTTAGAAATCCTTTTTTCCGCGGAATTGGTTCAAGGCCTGATAATTCCCTGTTCTTATCAACTTTTTCTTCATGCGCTTTAACTTCACTATAGATAATATAAAAATTCAGACCGACCAGAATCAGAACGAAAAAAGTTGTTATGAACAACGCAAGACCCTGGGGACGGATTTCCTCCACAGTCCACATGATATAGAGCACCAGAAGTAACCCGATAATATAAAAGGGTCCCCACATTCTGATGTTCAGGATTTTCATATATGCTTCCAGATTTCATTTCATATGATATCAATCTCACGGAGTGATCACCAATATGCACTCAGGTGATCATGATCCTTTGGTGAAGATAGATAATTCAGGCCGTCATATGATTACATTATGAATAGAGTCAGGGTTCCAATTAGCATACTCATTATTGCTATCCTGATGGTGTGTGCATTCTTCACCGGATGTGTTGAGGTTACACCTCCAACCGGGGAACAGAACGCATCAGCATATGGACCAGTTTCGCAGGGAAGTGGAGATATGAAAGATCTGGTAAAAGGGCAGAATCAAACCACTCCGGTTCAAACCTCAGGTCCATCTCCTCAACAGGGATCCACTGACCCTGTCAGCACTTCTTCACCAGAAACCCCTCTGCCGCCTGTTGAAAACGGATCATTTGTGAAAGTTACTCCGAAAGATTACAGCCAGCTCAAGTCGGATACCCAGACATCATACCTCCCCTACAACCGGCCAATATCAACTGACAGCAGGCAGTTCCTGACCATTTATGAAATATTAAATCAGTCATTTGTGAAAAATGCCTCTGCATATGCCTATCAACTCGTTACTCCACCACTCTATATTGAACTTGGATTTTATCCAAAAATGGTAACAGACGAGCAGGAAGTCTATAAAAGAACCGGTGATAAGGAAGGTACGATAAAATATACAAAAGTCCGGCCATCACAGGATGCATGGTTTGAGATGCGTGTATATGATATGGATACAAACCAGGAGATTATGAGGGAAGGATATGGAAAAACATACAGCCTTACCAATAAAACGGCAGCAATCCGCAGGGCAGGAACATTCCAGTTTGATTTTATGGGCGACTCGATTGCTGCAGATATTGCCATGAAGATTCCAGTTGATAATGCAACGGTGAATGCATACTCAAATGTTAGTTCGCTTATTGAAGATCAAAAAATTAAATCCGGATTATTACCTTCTGTATTTTTACAGGAAGCTGATATGGGATCGGGATGGCAGAGAACCGGTGACCTCATCCATACCCCGGTGAAATATTCATCAATTTTAATTTTACCCTCATCCGGGTCAAAATTGACTCAGGATATTTCCAAATTCCCTGGTGCCCAGGATGCGGTCTCACAATATGCACAGACAAAATCCGCAAATTCAGGTGAGACTCATATATCCATTACCGCCGGTGATGAGGGATATGGTTTTGAATCTATCAGAAAAACAGGGGTGGTTTTCAGACAAGGTGCGTACCTTGTCCAGCTTACCAGTTATTCTGTACCGCCAGTCTCACTTGATGAATTAAAAAGACTGGCAACACTTGTTTCAGGAAGGATCAACCAGGCATAATTCTCTATTTTTCTATTATTTTCGAGAGTGAATGAAGATCATTGATATTACAAAAAACATCCTGATCCGGGACCAGATCCCGAATCTCCTGAACCGGAACAAAACAGGTATGAAGGTTCACAATAAGAGTTGAAAGACGCCGTTCACTATTTTTTTCAAAAAATTCTCTGACAGCATCCCGGCGATAGACAGCACACAGTGGTTCATATTTCCCATCTTCCCAAATTGGAACCGCTGCATCAAATCCAATCGAAGCCTGGACCAGATGTCTGATGACAACACAGGACAGGAATGGCATGTCACAGGCTGTAACAAAAATGTAGTCGTCTTTTGCATGCCATGCCCCTGAGTGAATACCACCTGCCGGCCCCTGACCTTTGCGGATGTCCTGAATGCATGTCACCGGATATGAATCCGGGAGATCTGCGATCTGTTCTTCATCACGACATACTACCAGGATTTCATCAGAGCAGGACTGAAGTTCTTCTATCTGCCTCTCTAAAAAAGTTTTATTCTCACAGGTGAACAGGTACTTGGGAAATCCATTGGCCCTCGTGGCTCGTCCGCCAACCAGTATGAGTGCTGAAATCATGATAATTGTTCGGAAATATTTTCCGTTCTCATCTTCTTCTTTATAATCCGGGTCTCTAGATCCAGTAAATCCTGCTTAATTGAAATATCAGGAGTATACCCGCCCAGCCCTCCCGTCGAAACCACCCGATGACAGGGTATCAGAATAGGAGTAAGATTTCGTTTCATAGCCATTCCAACCACTCGTGCCCCTGTTCCAACTGTATCCGCTACCTCCTTGTATGTCCTTGTCTCTCCATACGGGATTGTCAGGACTTCCCGGTAAATCCTTCCATATACAGTATCATCCTGTTCATGAAGGCTGGTCAGAGGAGAAAGAGAGGTGGTTTTCCCTGCCAGATATTGTGATAGAGAAAGGGGCACTGGTCCGGGAACACTTTGCCTGACAAATCGAATCCTGTTGACAATATTATCCGAATCCCACCTGATATAGACGAACCAGAGCCCAAACCTGGCAGACCCTTCCATTACTTCCAACCTTTCAATAATGAAGGAAAAGACTGGACACTGACTTCCTGTATCTCTTCCTGCATCCAACCGGGCAGTCGTCCTTTAATAGATGGATCCAGAAACCGGTTTTCTCCGATGATGAGCACGCCCCGGTCATCCGGAGTCCGAAGAACTCTTCCAAGTGCCTGGAGAACCTTGTTGAGGGCTGGAAGGGTATAGGCAATAAATTTTCCTTCCTCACCATACTGCCGGGTGTAATACTGCATTATCATCTGTCTGACCTGATTCCATGGAGCAAGGGGAAGGCCGATGACCATGGCGCCGGTCAGCATCTCTCCCCGATAATCCAGTCCCTCTGAAAACTTTCCTCCACATACGGCAAAGAGAATTCCTTTCTTACCCTTTCCAGGCAGACTCATAAACCTTGTGAGTAAAGGACCTGCCTCCCTGCTGTCCCTGGGTTCAATGAACACCCCCCTGTCATGGAGATGCATCTCAACTTCCCTCGTAACCGATTCCAGCATCTGGTAAGAGGGGAGCCATACACCCAGATTTCCCGGGATTGTGCAGAAATTTCGAATGTAAGAAACCATCCTTTTTGTATTCTCATCAGACTGCCGCTGAGAAAATGCCGATGTGATGTCTGCAGTTGTGAGTACCATCCGGTTCTTTTTAGGAAAATGATTGGGAAGTGAAAAGGATGAAACCGGATAGTCCACAGGCAGGGCTCTGAAATAGAGTTGCTGATAACTGCTGAGCGGCGTTAAGGTTCCGGATATGTAAACTGAGCAGAAGTGTTCCCGTGCGAGTGTTGAGAGAGCGGGTGAGGGATCAATATTCCTGACTTCAAGATAGATATTCTCATTATCCTTTCGAAACAGTGTGAGATAAGCAGGATTTGTTCCAGAGTTATGCAGGCGGTACAGAAAAGCAGAGAGACGTTCAATCCCGGTTGTTCTAAAATCACCCCGCTTGCTGTTGGTCTCTTTTATATTTTCAGCAAGGTCCATGAAATCATCAACCACTTCCTCCATAGTACCGTATAATGACTCACGGAGTATCATCCGGCTGAACAACTGGGGATCAAACCAGTCTTCAGTTTCAGTTGACCGGCGAAGACCATCCAGAAATTTTTTTATCCCAGGAATAAGTCGCCTTATTGCTTCAAGGTCTTTTACATCCTTTTTGATTGAGGAGATATCATGATCTGCCTGTTCAAGGGCCCGATGATCCAGACTTACAGACATGATATCCTGCATCACATCACCGCAATTATGTGCTTCATCTATGAGAAGCAGGATTTCAGAGGGTTCTCGTTGCAGGTTAAGATATAACTGCTCCCGAATCTGCTCGTCCATAATATGATGATAATTACAGATGAGCACATCAGCCTGCAATGAAGCCTGTGCCATAACCTCATAGGGACACAGCCCGTTACATGATTCCCGTAACGTGTCAGGCTTAATGCATCGTTCAATGACCTGCGTGGAAAGTCGTTTGCAGGCATCAGAAGGAACAAGACGGAGACCACCTGCTTTTTCATTCTGAATCGCCATTCTACTTCGGATAAAAAACGGACAGATGATTGGATGGTCGGGATCATTTTTTCGGATTTGATCAAGAATTACTTTATCTTTCGAAGGGTCAAGGGATCCCCGATCTGCCCGTTCCCTGATAAGCGCAGTTGAAAACCCCTTAACAGCCTCACATTTCCGATAGGTATCTCCTGAACCACCCAGGGGACACATCGAACTTTTCCCCACCAGGTATGAAAATTTTAAACCGGGTTGTTTTTTTCGAATGAGTTCAAGTTCCCGTATATAGGTTGCAAGCTGGGAGATGGTCCGGACTGCAACAATTATCTGGCGGTCTTTTCGCCCGGCTAACAATGCAGACACGAGTGAGGATTTTCCGGATCCGGTCGGTGCATCTATGAGGAGGACGCCACCCGTTCTGGCCGTTTCTACAGCCCTGTTTAGCATTTCTTCTTGTCCGGGCCGAAACGAGGAATAGGCAAACCAGTCCTGCAACTCATTCATCTGTAGCTGATTGACCCTGAATGCATAAAGCAGATACGAAAGGAAGCAAAAAAGGTATGGTGTGTTTTATATAATTCCGTTTTTATTGAAAGTATCTGAATATTTTTTATCCGTTACCTGAATATGGTTTGAGACCCATTCCTTTAGAAAAGTCATAAGTTCAATAGTGATACCCAATCTGTTGGCCTGATAATCTTTGATGAATGTATCAACTTTTCCAATAAAAGTGTCATGCTCCTTTTTATGAAAAGGCAATCCGGGAAAATTACATTGTTGCATATATTTTTCTTCGGTTGAAAAGTGATATACCGTATATGCTGCGAGCTCATCAAGGATACCGGCTAATACTTCTTTTCCCTTCTTCTCAAGCATTGCATCATGGAGCGTGTTGATTAACTGAATCAGTTTTTGGTGTTGCTCATCAATTTCTGCAACGTGAACGCTCAACGAGTCAGACCATTTTAAAAAAGCCATGAGAAAGATCTATCTGTCCAACATATAATGTTTTCATTTCTGAAATTGATTGTCCCCTGATTGTTATCCGTATGAAAATTATATGTGAATAGAAATATATTGATACTATGGATATTTTGAATACAAATCATATCAGAAAGAAAATATCCGGAAGAAAAATAATTTGTTTCTTCATTATTTTCATTATCACCATTCCCGGGTTTAGTTTCGGCGATGAACCACTTATCTCTGACCTGTCTCCTCCTGGTCCCTTCGATGATAACATCTTGTCTAACTTTCCTGTGATATTAGAAAAACCAGGAGCATATTATCTGAATGCTACAGAATTTATAAATGAATCGGCAATTCAAATCACACATTCAGATATCATCCTGGATGGTCGTGGCAATACAATAACAGGCAATGCATCTTCAGGTTCTATCGGAATAACTGTAAACCTTCCTGATAACGCAATTCACAACATTTCAATCAGAAATATCACTGTAAAGGATTATGAAACCGGACTTCTAATCGAAAGATCCAATGAAATAAAACTGGAGGAAATATCTCTCATCTCTCATCTTCGAGCAGGGGTCCGGATAGAAACCTCTGATAATATTCAGATAACCGGGAGTACTATCCAAAATAACAGGAATGATATCACCGGAGGATATGGTATCCAGATATCAGACTCTGAAAAAATTTCCATAGACAATACCCAGGTTACCGGAAATGGCAACAGTGGAAAAAGTAATTCTGGAGGCATTATTATCACGAATTCTCCTGAAATCAGTATACTATCTAGTCAGATTTCCAGTAATCCCGGGTTTGGCATCAGAGCAGATGAAGGATCTGATAAACTCATAATATCTGAATCAGAAATCTCTACCAATTCAGGAGATGGAATCCTCATACAATCATCTTCATCACCGGCTATCCAGAAATCTATCCTGAATAAAAACAAGGAATCAGGTATTGAACTTATCAAAGTGGTGCAGCCAGCCATAACCGGGAACGTTATCACTTCAGGCACGATGGGTATCTCTCTTTCAGATACTGAAGACATGATCCTTTCAGGGAATTCATTAAAAAACAACCGGATAGGATTTGATATCTCTGCTTCAGATATTCGTTATTACAACCATCAGATATCATATTCCAATACTATTGATTCACGGATACTGCTCTACCTGAAAGATGTTCAGAACAGAAAAGTTGGACCCGGGACAAACCCTTCGATGGTTATCATTGTAAATTCATCGGATGTTACATTGTCCGACCTTGTACTATCAAAAAATTGTGCAGGCATCATACTTGCCAATAGCACAAATCTCACTCTTTCAGATATTACTTTCATGGAAAACGGCATAGGTCTTCGAACAGAATTTGGAACAAAAAACCTGGCAGGTACTAACCTTCATGCTGAAAGAAACCTGGTCAGTGGATATTATCTAACCAATACCAATAATTTTAACCTGGCATCAATCTACGGTCAGGAAAGTCCGTCTGGCATCTATCTTCACAACGCAAATGACGGAATATGTAAAAATTTGTTCATGACTCGGATTTCAGGAGTTAAATCCAGAATGCCATCAGGCATTACCCTGAGCGGGTGTGACAACATAACAGTTACTCATTCACAATTCTCCCAGTGTTCATATGCGGGACTTGTTTCAGACTCCAAAAATCTGAATCTCTCTGAAAATAGTTTTATTTCCAATACATTTGCCGGCTCTGTTATTCTGTCAGGTCCGGTGGATATGTTATCCAATTCATTCCTGAAAAATGAGGATACAGGGCTAATCCTCCGGGCGAATAAAAGTACTATCCTGCACAATACATTTACTGATAATCAAAACAGAGGTCTCCTGCTTGTTACAGGAAATGACAATACCTTTGCTCATAATGCATTTAAAAATAATAAAAACTGCCTGATTCAGGATAAAAATTCTTTGAACACCTGGAATGCGAGCGGCGAATTAATATTTGATCCTTCTCATCTGGCTGGAAATTACTGGAGTGATCCTGAAGGAGAAGGATTTTCGGACCTGTGTACCGCTGATGCACACGGTTATTGTACAGACCCATATATTATACAATCAAATAACATTGACTACCATCCCCTATCTGCACAAGGAACCATGGAATCATTAATTATGCATACCGACCTGAACCAGAATGGCCGGGAAGATCTGCAGGATGTAGTTACC
>CAYWHV010000041.1:0-12091 GCA_964458045.1 uncultured Methanospirillum sp. | reverse complement strand
AATTCGCCTCTTTCTTTTATATTTCTTGGATATTTTTCTAATTTTTTTTTACAGTTCAGAATTTACCATTTTTGGAATCCGCCTTTATTAAACAGGATTATCCAGATCGTTCGAGCCAGATATCAGAGGTTCTAGCCGGAAAATTTTCAGCTATCCTTTAGAGAACAGAAAAACAATGAGTAAATACAGCACAGAGTAGATCAGTGACAGATTATGAGGAGATTGGAGACCGGTGGATTAAACAGGCCGTTCATGATCTCCAGATTGCTGAAAAGAATCTCTCGATAGGAGGATTTGATTCAGCAGCGTTCTATTCTCACCAGTCTGTTGAAAAACTGCTCAAAGGGCTGATCTCGGTATCAGGCCGTTCCATTCCAAGAACTCATGACCTTGAACGACTTGGCGATCTTCTCGAATGTCCGGATGATATCATGCTTGATCTTATCGATCTGATGGGAGATTACCAGACATCACGATATCCTGATATGAGCGAGGTGATTCCCTGTGAATATTATACAGAGGCTATTGCAAAAGACAGGGTCCGTAAAGCACAAAAGATATTTGCCGTGATGTATCCGGAGGGAAATAATTCATGAATGATCCAATTATTGACATATTCCGGTCAGAGATACTTCCGAAACTGATTGAACTCTTTCAGCCTGAAGATGTTATCCTGTTTGGCTCACGGGTACAGGGAACTGCCCATGATGAATCAGATCTTGATGTGATAGTGGTATCAGAATCATTTCGGAATATTCCCCAGCATGAGCGTTTTCCCCAGGTTAGAAAACGAATCAGAACTAAATATTCAATAGATTATCTCTGCTACACACCGGAAGAGTTTGAGCGAATGAAGACCAGGTCAAGCGTTCTGGAGGGGGCATTATCCGGACCGCATCAGGCAGTGCTTGGGACTGTTTGATATCAATACCTGTTTTTGCATATTTAGTTACAATTCCTGCGGGCCTATTCGAACTCTACAAATTCGAGATCAACAAGGAGATCGATCAATAAAAAGAACGCCTGCAATGGCGGCAGGGTTAACAGATCATGTTTGGACTATCGAAGAGTGGCTTCGCTTTCCAGCCGTGCAATCATGTTAGATCACCACCCATCAAAATCTACCTCAATCATAAAGAGATTTAATTCCAAATATTATAATGATGAACATATGTCTGCAGATAAAGTAATCCAATTAGTCCAACAACTTCAACCTGATGAACTGGATGCAGTTCAAAATTTCATTGAGGCCCTTTTAAAAGAGCATGGACATAAAAGCCCAAAAAAATTGAAGCAGACGTGGGCAGGATGTTTATCAGAATATAAGAATGTCTATGATGCTCTGGAATTACAAAAAATTGGTCAGGCCCTATGGATGAAATAAATGTTCCTTCTCGATACAAATATCTGGCTTGAACGCCTTCTTGACAGACGCCATTCTCATGCTGTAGGAAAAATGTTGGATGAAACACCTACGAATGAACTCAGTCTGACAGATTTTTCATTATACACTATTGGACTTATTCTCTGTAGTATGAAAAAAGAAGAGATGTATAGTGTTTTTGTTGATGATATTCTCATCAATGCTCAAATGAAATTATATCGATTGCCTTTGGATAAAATATCCAGACTCCTTGAAATAATGGCTGAATGGAATTTGGATTTTGATGATGCATATCAGATGGCAGTTTGTGAAACTTATTACTGTACATTGGTGAGTTATGACCGCGACTTTGACCGGACTCAAATTGGTCGGACAAAACCTGAAAAGATCATGTATCAGGCGTAAAAAAAATAAAAAAATTATTTATTCTGGTTTTTCCGGACCAGCCGTGCCTGCAGACCATAATACATGGAAAACCCGATGGCATCAGTCTGGTCAACGGTTGTCGAATCAAAGGAAGCGACATCGATTGAATAGAACGAATCAGGAGAGGAACGACCCAGCACAGTCACTGATCCTTTGAATAACCGGAGATCAACGGTCCCGTTTACCCGCTTCTGAGTGGTGTCAATGAAGGCATTCAGGGCATCCCAGAGCGGCTCATAAATCAGACCATAATAGGCAAGCTGTGCCCATTTCGCATCAACACCCTGCTTGAAGGCATACTCTTCCCGTGTCAGGACAAGCCGTTCAAGATCTGCATGAGCAGTCAGCAGGACATTTGCAGCAGGGTGTTCATAAATCTCACGTGCCTTGATACCAAGCACACGGTTTTCCATCATATCATTCCGGCCAATACCATGACGTCCGGCAATCTGGTTCACGGTGCGGATAAGTTCAGCACCATTCATCCTCTTCCCGTCAAGAGCAACCGGGATACCGGCTTCAAACGTAATTTTGAGCACCTGCGGCTCATCTGGTGCCTTGAGAGGCGAAACGGTCCAGGCATATATCTCCTCTGGCGGATGAAACGCAGGATCCTCAAGCTTGCCACCCTCTATCGAACGGCTCCAGAGGTTCTCATCCATGGACCAGGGTTTCTCCTTGTCTACCGGAACCGGAATACCATGCTCCTCTGCATACCCAATCTCCCATTCACGGGTCATGTTACGTTCCCGGATAGGAGCAATGACATCGAGATCTGCTGCACGGAAGACAACATCAAACCTCAGTTGATCATTGCCCTTTCCGGTACATCCATGTGCAACCGCAGTTGCGTTTTCTTTTTTTGCAATCTCAACGACTGCTTCAGCAATTACCGGACGGGCAAGGGACGTTCCCATCGGGTACCCTTCATACAGACCATTTGCCTTAATCGAAGGCATCAGGCACCGGTCAACAAACTGATCGATCAGATCCAGGGTATAGTGTTTGTCTGCAAATTTCTTCCCCTTCTCTTCGGCAACGGAGATCTCTTCCTTTCGTTGACCGACATCAGCGGCTACCGTAACAACCCGGTCATACCCATACTCTTCTTTTAAAAGAGGAATACAGATTGAGGTATCAAGACCGCCGGAATATGCAAGTACTACTGTTCCTTTTCCCATGGAAATTTCACCGGTTTATCTCCTACATATGAGTGTCTGAAGAAGTTAAAACCGCACGTAAAAAAAGTTTGTATAGAGTATTCAGCGACCGATATAATGCTGCAGAGGTTCAATCGTCAGGTTCTCTTCCTTGACCGAATTGATAGCTTCTGCTGCAGCTACTGCCGCCTGCAGGGTGGTGATGTATGGTGTTCCGTAATCGACAGCAACCCGCATAATCTGCTGATGATCATGACGTGACTGTTTATCTGCAAAGTTATTGATGATGAGGCTGATCTCTCCGGCTCTTAGCATATCAAGTACATTCGGAGACCCTTCAGCAATCTTTCTGACAAGGTTTGCCGTGATACCCTGCTCAGCAAAATATTCAACCGTCCCGGATGTGGCATAAATGGAAAGACCGTTTTCAGCAAACGTCCTCGCAACCGGCAGGATCTGATCCTTGAGGTCATCCGTCACTGAGATAAAGACATTCCCGGATTTTGGGAGCCGGTTATGAGCCGCAATGCTGGCCTTGTAATATGCCCGGCCAAAGTCATAATCAATCCCCATAACTTCTCCGGTAGATTTCATCTCAGGTCCGAGGACAGTATCAACACCCGGGAGTTTGTTAAAGGGCAGCAGGACTTCTTTCACGGCAACATGAGAGATCTCCATCTCCTTGTAGGGCAGATTCGCAAGTTTTGCACCCATCATCACACGCGCAGCAATCTTTGCGAGGGGTATTCCGACTGCTTTTGCAACAAAGGGAACGGTCCGGCTGGCACGGGGATTTGCCTCAAGCACGTAGACAGTACTCCCCTGCACTGCAAACTGAATATTAACAAGCCCGACAACACCAAGGCCAAGGGCAATCTTTCTGGTATAATCACGGATATCGGCCAGAATTTCTGGAGAGAGGGACTGGGGCGGAATCACACAGGCAGAGTCTCCTGAATGAACACCGGCCGTCTCAATATGTTCCATGATACCGCCGATGATAACATCAGTCCCGTCACAGACCGCATCCACATCAAGCTCAATGGCATTCTGCAGGAACCGATCGATGAGAACCGGATGGTTTTTCGAGACACGAACTGCTTCACGCATGTAGGTTGCAAGTTCCGCATCATCATGCACAATCTCCATAGCCCGGCCACCAAGAACATACGAGGGACGGACGAGAACCGGATACCCGATCCGTTCCGCTGTGACATATGCCTCCTTCTCGCTATATGCGGATCCATTCGGAGGAGTTGGAATGGAGAGTGAATCAAGCAGCACACTGAACCGGTCACGATCCTCAGCCATATCCATGGCATCAGGAGTCGTTCCAAGAATCCTGGTTTTCAGGTTTAACCGTTCGATCTCATTCTTCAGGGGGACTGCAAGGTTTACCGCATTCTGACCGCCAAACTGAACCATGACCCCATAGTAATCATCTTTTTGAAGGATGTGTGAGACATCCTCAAGTGTCATTGGTTCAAAGAAAAGCCGGTCAGATGTATCAAAATCTGTGGATACCGTTTCAGGATTGTTATTGACCACATGAACCTCGTAGTCATCCTCCCTGAGAGCACTGACAGCATGCACCGTGCAGTAATCAAACTCAATACCCTGCCCGATACGGATTGGTCCGGAACCCAGGATCATGACCTTCTTCCGGTCCGAATGCGTTATTTCACAGACCTCATCGCCATATGTTGAATAGAAGTACGGCGTCAGTGCAGGGAATTCAGCGGCACAGGTATCAACCATCTTGTAAACCGGAAGGCCGACCTTGGATTCAATTTCAGAAACGTCTTTTCCGGAGTATTGAGCGATTTCAAGATCAGAAAAACCAAATTCTTTTGCCTTGAGAATGGTTGCATCATCCGGATTATCTGCAAGAGCCCGCTCCACATCAACAATATTCTGGATTTTTTCAAGGAAGAAAGGAGTGATCCGGGTGATCTCAGCGATCTCATCCAGGGTCATCCCCTGACGAAGTGCATCAAACAGGGCGCCAAACCGTTCATCTGTCGGCCTTGAGAGGATCATTCTGAGTTCAGACATGACCGTGTGATGCTCAACATCAGTATCCAGTGATCGGAGAGATTTCAGGAATGCTTCTTCAACGCACCGGCCGATTGCCATTACTTCACCGGTACTCTTCATCGCAGTGGTAAGGGTCCGGTCTGCGGTCTTGAACTTATCAAAAGGCCACCGTGGGACTTTTACAACGACATAATCAATCGATGGTTCAAATGAGGCCGGAGTCTTTCCAGTGACGGTATTGAGAATCTCATCAAGCCGCAGTCCTATTGCAATCTTTGAAGCAACCCGGGCAATCGGATACCCGGTTGCTTTTGAAGCAAGAGCAGATGAACGGGACACACGGGGATTGACCTCGATGACGCGGTACTCATCATCTCCCTTGAATGCAAACTGAATGTTACACCCACCCTGAACATCAAGCGCACGGATGATCTTTAGAGCTGCATTTCTTAGGAGATGAAACTCGTCATCACGCAGGGTGAGAATTGGAGCCACAACCACGCTCTCACCGGTATGGATACCCATCGGATCGACGTTTTCCATACCACAGATGGTGATACAGGTGTCATTGGCATCCCGCATGACCTCAAACTCAATCTCCTTCCATCCTGCAACACTCTCTTCAATGAGAGCCTGGTGGATACGGGATTTACCAAGACCGAGCTCCACAATCCGGCGAAGATCATCAGGATTGTAGGCAATCCCACCGCCAGCACCTCCAAGGGTATAGGCTGGACGGATAATTGCCGGAAATCCGACAACAGACGCGGCATGCTCAAGTTGATCCGTCGAACTGACAATAACGGAGCGGGGAACCGGCTCACCAATCCGATTCATAAGGTCACGGAATTTTTCCCGATCTTCTCCCTCGTAAATCGCCTTGAGCGGTGTTCCAAGGATCTTAACCCCTTCAAGAGCGCCCATCTCTGCAAGTTCTGCCGTCAGGTTCAGACCGGTCTGACCTCCCATACCTGAAAGAATACCATCAGGTTTCTCTTTTTTGATGATCTTGGCAATGATATCAGCCTGCAATGGCTCGACATAGGTGACATCAGCCATGTCAGGATCTGTCTGAATTGTGGCAGGGTTGGAGTTGACCAGAACGACCGACACTCCTTCTTCACGAAGGGCACGGCAGGCCTGTGAACCTGAAAAATCAAATTCTGCTGCCTGACCGATCTGAATCGGCCCAGACCCGATAAGGATGACCTTTTTAATTGATGGATCCCGCGGCATCAGACCATCCTCCGAAACATGGTATCGAAATATTGTTCTTCTGTATCATGCGGACCTGCATGCGCTTCAGGATGGAACTGGACACAGTAGATTCCAAGTGAGGGATCGTCAAATCCTTCAAGAGTTCCGTCATTGCAGTTGACATAGGTAATTCTGCACCCTTCCGGAAGGGTCTCGCCGTCGACTACAAACCCGTGATTCTGAGAGGTGATGGCAATACTCCCGTCAATACATCTCACCGGCTGGTTCGCCCCCCGGTGCCCGAACTTCATCTTGCTACAGTCGGCACCTAAGGAAAGACCACAGATCTGATTCCCCATACAGATTCCAAAGACGGGCATCTGACCGATGAGTTCGCTGACGGTAGCAACAGTCGTCTGTGCCTGCTTTGGATTTCCGGGTCCATTACTAATGAACAGACCATCCGGACGACAGGCAAGAATCTCATCAGGTTTTGCATCATGGGGGAAGACATAGAGATCACCGCCCCGTGATGTGAGAGATTTGAGCATGTTGGTCTTGATGCCAAGATCCAGAACTGCAATCCGGGGTCCGTTCCCCGGATGATGCCAGGGCTCCTTGCAACTGACATCAGGAATGAGGGACCGGGCTGAAATATCCGGTGTTTTTTGTGCCATCTCAACCGCTGCCTGCCAGTCATCACTACCGGTTATCAGGGCTGCACGAACGGTTCCCTGTTCACGAATGCTGATCGTGAGATGGCGGGTATCGATCCCGGATATCCCAAAAAGACCCTGTTCTTCAAAAAAAGTATGGAGAGGAGGTGATTGCGCGGGTTTGCGGCAGAGTTCATGGATAACACACCCCCCTGCCCAAACACGCGGATTTTGAAAGTTTTCTTTATCGACGCCGTAATTTCCAATTAACGGATAGGTAAAAAGAAGAATCTGACCATGATAACTCGGATCAGTGAGAGCTTCCATGTATCCGGTCATCTGGGTGGTAAACACGAGTTCGCCTCCTGTTTCACCCTCAACTCCAAAGCCCTCTCCGAAGAAATATCGTCCATTCTCGAGTCCGAGCACTGCCTTCATGGTGAATATCCCATATATGTTATCCTGATAAGATTATAAGGTACGACCGGAATGTATCATCAGGTCCGATTTGCACAGTTCAGACACCCGAACTGAAGTCGTCTGCTGATACAATTTTTGACTGTTTTTTGATACGTATGCTGACGGATTGTTTTTATGGTCAATTACAGCTCATGAGTACATAATGATGGTTCCGCGGAGAGTCTTCTTTACCGGAGGGGTTGGCGTCCATAAAGACCGGCTTGCTTCATTCGAAGCCGCACTGCGATCTGCAGGTATTGAGATGTTTAATTTAGTCAATGTCTCGAGCATCTATCCTCCAAAATGCATCGAGATACCACGGGAGGAAGGACTCAGCATGTTAAAACCTGGGGAAATTGTATTTACGGTGATGGCCAGGAATGACACAAATGAACCAAACCGCCTGATGAGTGCTGCAATCGGTCTTGCTGTCCCTGAAGAAAAAAATCATTACGGGTATCTTTCCGAGCATCATTCATATGGAGAGGACCAGCTCCAGGCAGGAGAATATGCAGAGGATCTTGCCGCAACCATGCTCGCAACCACCCTTGGAATAGAATTTGATCCAGACACCGCATGGCAGGAGCGGGAGCAGATTTACAAAGCAAGTGGCAAGATAATCAAAACGTCACATATCTGCACATCAGAAAAAGGTGACCCTGATGGCAGGTGGACAACCGTCATTGCTGCAGCTGTATTTGTCATGTAATACTACATCAGGTAAGGCTATTGAGCAATGTATATAATCTATACACGGAATAATTCTACTATCAGCCTGAATGCCCGGTTTTTTCTCCGGGGAATTTCTCATATTCATTGATTGCCATGGATGCCGCATTACGCCGGGAGGTCAGAAATCTACTCCGTATGGGTGAATCAGCCCTTGATAGGAAGGAATATGATCAGGCATCATTTTTATTCAGAAAAGCCTTCACACAGGACCCGGATAATGTCGCAGCGATAATCAATCTCGGCTACACCTATGTCAGGATGGGAAGATTTTCCCATGCGAGAAAGTGTTTCACGACGGCACTCGATATCGACCCTGAGAACCCTGTCGCACGCAAAAACCTGACACTTCTCATGCGTCCCGGGAAGACCGACCAATATCGCCCGAAATACCGGTCAAGACCTGAAGAGGAGATATATATCAGGTACATGCAGTGGGGCAACCTCCTCATGGACCAGAAAAACTACTATGCAGCGATCCAGTATTTTGAATCTGCAAGTACCATCCATCCTGACTTTATCGAACCATTTCTAAAGATGGGTCTTTCCTATGAGGAACTGGGAGAGTACTCACTTGCATGCCAGGCATTTGAAGAAGCACTCGGAATTTACGCCGGCGATCCGGTAGCAAAAGAGCACCTGGAGCGATGTCAGACTTTTGAAGGGCAGCCAAAACCTGAACATAAGGAGCAGGAAGAACATAAACCTCCATCAGAACCAGTAAAACCTGTATCTGCACTGATTGATGATGAACTGTATGAGGAGGAAGCAGAGCCGGAGGATACTATTCCAGCTCAAAAACCAGCAGAACCTCAAAAGCCCCAGACTGAAGCAGATATTGTTATGTCTATCCTCGCCCAGTACTCTTCAGATCAGGAAGAACACCCATCAGAAGAGAGCAGCGAACCTGTTGAGGAACCACCAAAACCGGCTCAAAGCCCCCAGATATCTGTTGATGACCCGGTCATGAGTATCCTCATGCAGTACAAGGATGAGATTCCTGAGAATGGAACCGCTGATAATGAACAAAACCAGGCTGATGAACAAATTCCCCAGACTGGTGCAGCACCCTTAACAGTAACCATGAATGACAAATCAATCAATGATTTCCGGGTAGACCTGAATGATAATCAGAAAGATGCGCTCAGGGAACTTGGGAATATTGGTGCTTCTCATGCAGCCACCACCCTTTCCACGATGTTGAATACGCCCATTATGCTGAATGTTCCGGAGATCAGCATCGTTGATCTTCGCGCAATTAATGAGCAGATTGAGCAGGGCCTTGCTGCAATGGTCGTCTTTACCATGGAAGGGCAGATGGCGAAAGCGGGTTATGTTATTCTCCATGTCCCACAGGAATCAGTCATTCAGATGACCAGCATCATGCTCGGACTGCCCATTGAACCGGACCGGCCACTCAATGAGATGGATGAGAGTGCCATCAATGAGATCGGAAACATCATGGTTTCGGCTTTTCTGGACGGCACGGCAGAATTACTGGGAATCATCATGCTTCCCTCACCACCCAGAACAATATTTGACTATCCGAAAAACGTCTTTGATCTGGTGATTAAAGAGAGTAATATTCTCTATGATAATGTCGTCTTTTTCAAGACTGAACTGATTTGTGATGAGCACGAGCTCAGTCTGAACATCTTCATGCTGCCAAACCCGCCGGTGTTGCTTGACATTGTCAGGATGCTGGAGAAGATAATCGAAGATTCAGCGGCAGGAATCTAAAAATATTTAAATCTCTCTTGTTGTGCCGTCAGCCTGCCTGATAACTAACCGGCCGTTTTCTTTTGGATAATACGTCACTGTTCTTCCTATTGTTCCGCCAAGGTCTTCACGGACAATGGGGATAGATAATTCTTTCAGGATAGCCTTGAGTGCTTCCGCGTTCCGCTCTCCAATATTAAGGTTCCCTGAAAAATTCTGGAACATGGAAGCGCCACCAGCGAGCTTTGCTTTCATGTTAATCACCTTGCTTCCCTTTTGCGTCAGTTCCTTAATCAGCACTTCAACCGCGGTATCGGCATATTTCCCGGCACGTTCATTTGGTTTTCCGCTTGATTTTGGCAGCATGACATGAGCAAGACCACCAATCTTCCTTGTCTCATCGTGAATTACAAGACCGATGCAGGAGCCAAGGCCTATCGATGTCATGATAGTATCCCCTGTACTCCATTCACCAATACCGATAATGATGACCTCACGCTGGTCACTGCCGGTAATCGTCTCGCTCATTCAATTCAGCCTGAGTTCGCTATCGCTATGACGTTCTCCATTCTGGCAAAAATTTCTGCAAGCAGGGATCTGCTTGGAAGAAGTATGATGTTTGCTTTAATTTCATGAGTTGCACAGGTCAGTTCGGTCCTAAATAGCACCACTTCGTCAACACTCTCCTTGATCTCCTGAGTGGCGATGATGGACTGAAGAGCAGCATGCGGCATGTCAATGACCATGGACGGAGGGGAGGGTATCATGATGATATTCAGCAGGGTGGCACATGCATCAAGGAACGATGATGTCATGATATTCCCGATCTCATTGATGGCACTCCGGTCCATGTCATCGATCTCCCGGTCCTGCTCAGTCGTTCCAATCATGATATTGGTAAGTCTGATGATCGAATCTTCCGGAATGTGTAGGATGAGGTATCCTTCTCCTGTAATCTGACCCTGGATCTGAAAGACCGTCATGGCAGCCATGACATCATCCAGGTAATTACGCAGATTGGCAAGATTGACCAGGATAATCTCAGGTACCCTGATCTGTATCATCGTACTGAGTATTGTAGACAGGGTTGTTGCTGCATGGGCAGCACCGATATTCCCAAGTTCCCGAAGTTCATCGGCCTGTTGATCGCTGATAACCAGATCCCCATCTGTTACCACATTTTTAATCATCTTTTTCACCCTTCTTCCACCAGCTTTCCGTCCGGATTTCTGTCCCCCTTCCCGAAGAATTGCCTTGACATCAAGGACCGGAACCACTTCCCCGTCACCCGGGATAGTAACACCGCTGACCCCCTCACATGCTCCGACAAATTTTGAGAGCGGCTTTATAACCACTTCCTGCTGTCCTTCGATAAGATCTGCGATGACGGCACCCTTCCTGTTCCCATTCTGAAGAACTACAATGACCTCTTCTGACTTGGACCGGCCAAACATATCATCGAGCCGGTACAGAACAATGATCTCATCCCGCATCAGCAGACCTTCCCCATTGCCGATGTTCTGAATGGGGAATGCAGCAAGACTTGCAACCTCACCAACGTTGGTAATCGGGATGGCACACCGCTTCCCGTTAATCCGGATCATCATCACCATCACGATTGCCATCGTCGGGGGCAGGACCAGCTCAAACCTGCTGCCCTGACCTGGAACAGACTCCAGTTTTATTGTGCCCTGTAATGAGGCAATCGTTGTCCTGACGACATCAAGTCCGACACCACGCCCACTGATATCAGTAATCTTATCTGCCGTTGAGAACCCGGGCTGAAAGAGGAGATCATAGGCATCCTGATCACTCATTGATGCAGAGATCTCTTCAGTAATAAGGCCCCGTTCAACTGCCTTCTTTTTGATCTTCTCAACATTCACCCCGCCTCCGTCATCTTCAATGACAATGATGACATTATTAATAACAAAGATAATTTTGCCCCTTTACTGTTACAATGTAACGGCAAATACCTATCCATGCCGGAGAAATCATCAACTACGGATGCATCTGTGGTAATAATTTGCGACTTACAGGAACGTCTTATAACAAGTAAGACTTACAATAAGAAGATATATGTCGGTGACATGAAAGAGGGAATGTATGAACTACGCACTCTTAATAGTCGTAACATAAGTCACAGACTGGGCTTTTTTCAGGTTAAGAGAAGGCAATTATAACTTTATGATAAAATAAATCAACGTCTTAGTACGTTGAATAAATACAAACATAAACATTATCATTATGAGAAAACTATTACTTACAGCCGTTTTATTGTTTACGGCAACATGCAGTTTACTTGCAGAAGATGAAGATTCACT
>CAYWHV010000040.1:4693-12300 GCA_964458045.1 uncultured Methanospirillum sp. | reverse complement strand
GCCCCGTCTCCAAAGTCCCATGCCCACATGGTCGGGTTCCCGGTTGAGAGATCGGTGAACTGAACCGTCAGCGGAGCTTCACCAGACCGTGGATTTGCAGAGAAGTCTGCCTTAATCGCCGGTGGATTCACCTTGATGGTCGTTTCACTGACTCCTGACTCACACATCTGGCTGGATGCCGTAAGACGAACCTGGTATGTTCCAGGGTTCTTGTATACATGGGTCGGGTTTGCAACCATATCGGTGGTCCCATCCCCAAAGTCCCACGCCCACATGGTTGGTCCTCCAACGGAGAGGTCGGTAAACTTCACCGTAAGCGGTGCAGAACCGGATGTCGGATCGGCTCTGAATCTTGCTTCTATGATACAGGTTGGCTCAACGATGATGTACTTCTCTTTTACCTTGGTGCTTGTCCCTGCAGTCGGGCTGCTCACCGTCAGTGTAACGGTGTATTTTCCCGGCCGCTGATAGACATGGCTTGGATTCTGCTCATACGCAGTACCTCCGTCTCCAAAGTCCCATCTCCACTCTTCTACAGCACCCTTGGAACAGTCGGTAAACTGAACATGAAGCGGTGCTTTTCCATAGGTTGGATTTGCCAGGAAATCTGCCTCAAGAGGATTTTTATCCCTGACGATAATGTACCGCTGTCTGACCTTGGTACTTGATGCACCTGAAATACTGGTCGCCGTCAGAGTGACGGTGTAGATTCCAGGCTCACTATAGATATGGACCGGATTTGCAGGTCCGGATACAACATTCCCGTCTCCAAAGTCCCATGCCCACATCGTCGGATATCCGGTCGATGAATCAAGGAACTGAACACGAAGTGGAGCGACCCCATCCGTGGGGCTCCCGATAAAATCAGCAATTATACAGGCACCGCCAGGACCATCACAGATGGCCTCTCCAGCTCCTGCTTTACTTGTCTGCTCTCCTGCTCCTGACACGACACCTGATGCCGCAAATATCAGCACCAGAAACAGAGCGAGCATATACACTATTTTTTTCATTCTTCCCACCACCAGCAGTTGTGAAATGTGCTTCTGACACACCCACTCAAACCGTAGCTTACCTCATACCGACTTAATGGTATCCATCTGAATCCTGTCTCTGTTCGCATATCACATCCCCCCACATTTTTATCATCCCAAAAAAATAATCAGGCTGAAATAGCGGCCAGAGTGCCGTTATCAGACATGAACAACCAGTACCCGCTGTATGGATACAGGCGTGCATCATCATTTCTGCCCTTGATGATCATCTGATCATACTGTTGTTTCTCTTCGTTGAATCCAAGGCAGTTTACCCACTTGTCCTGAACTGACAGGAAGGTGAACTTTGCTTCCAGTGGTTCAAGTCCGGTAAATCCGATTGCATTCCACCCTTTTCGTAACTCCTTGGTCGGAGGTGTCTGCAGGGGATCGGAATCATAGGTAAGTGAGACCTTGTCTGCGACCCGTGAATAGATCCAGACTGCATCGAGCGGCTTTATCTGGCTTGATGAGGTCATGGTTATCCACTGTCCGGTGACTGCATCATACTGGAAGATGCTGTGACCGTCTACCTGGATATGGCTGAATATCGCTGCAGTATCCTTACCTGGTGCCAGTTTCTTTGGAACGGAAATAAAGTTCCAGCCAGGATAGATCGTGATTGAATCAACCGGATGCGGACTGCCTCCGACACTGATGTATCCCGACTTCACTTCAGTATCTGATGCCCCGAACTGGTTTGATGCAGTCAGGGTGACCGTAAATGTACCGTCACTTCTGTAGGTGTGAACCGGGTTTGCAATGTTATAACAGTCTGCTCCTGCGCAGGTTGCATTTGCCGGAATAATTCCGTCCCCAAAGTTCCAGAACCACATGGTCGGCCCGCCGGTTGAGAGATCGGTAAACTGGACCGTCAGTGGGTTTGAACCGCTCCGTGGGGATGCGGTAAAGTCTGCCTGAATGACCGGGGTAATCTGACCAACGGTGATAAATCCAGTCTTCACTTCAGTGTCTGATGCCCCGAACTGGTTCGATGCAATCAGGGTGACGGTATAGGTGCCGTCCCTTGCATAGGTGTGGATCGGGTTTGCAATGTTATGGCAGTCTGCTCCTGCACAGGTTGCATTTGCCGGAATGACTCCGTCCCCAAAGTCCCAGAACCACATGGTCGGCCCGCCGGTTGAGAGATCGGTGAACTGAACGGTCAGGGGAGCAGCTCCGGTTCGTGGAGATGCGGTAAAGTCTGCATAAATCCCTGGCTGTGGAGAGCCCCCAAAGTCGAGGTCCTTGCGGATGATACGCTCACCGCCGCGGGTGATGACCTGTGATGCCCCTGCCTTGATAGTTCCAATCCAGAATGAGATCATCCGTCCTGCGTCAGCTTCAGTGACCGGGACAATCAGTCGTGGGTCGTCAGGTGCCGATCCTGGTGCTCCATATGAGCCTGAATACCTGGTGACATAGGTAGTGACAACGGTATTATCGATCTTTGCCTGGATGGTGGTTCCCACCGGGGCTGATTTTCCGTCGATCTGGACATATCCGTAGAACTCATACGGACTCATTGGCGGAATGGTGGTGAAGGTGAGATCCTGTCTGAATCTGCCACCACTGGTTATCTGGAAGGTCTGGGCTGCTCCGTATTCACCCTCCATGAAGGAGATGTGCTTTCCGATATCATCAACGGTAATCGGGACCCGTAAAGCCGGATCAGTGTCATATTGTCCTCCGTACTGACCGCTCTGAGTTATATCATAGCTGCCCCTGACAACACCGTTGATCATCGCCTTCAGGATTGTTCCCTTCGCAGCCGGCTGGCCGTCAATGGTGACCGAGCCATAGAACAGAAGGTCCGGAAGTGGCTGTGCATAGACAAAGTTCAATGGCTGCTCCATCATCTTTCCGTCACCGCTCACGGTAACTGATGGTGCTCCCTGGATTCCTCCGCTCCAGAATGAGATCTGCCTGCCGATATCAGCCTGGTCTATATTCACGGTCAGCTGATCTGCAAATCCGCCTGCTCCACCGTAGTATCCTTCCTGGGTAGTAACGATGGAATCCTTTGTTACTCCGTCAATCCTGGCGATAATTTCAGTACCGACCGGAGCGGGGAGGTAGTTGAAAGTAACCGGACCATAGAACTGGTACGGGGTATACGGGGTTGTTGGTTCAAGTGTGTAGATGAAGATATCCCAGCCACCAAACCGATCATCCTGCCATACAACCTTGTCAACATAGATATCAGGCCGGATCTGGTTTCCTGGTCCGACACATACGGCATAGGTCTTCGGAATCTGAAGATCTACCATGTAGATGTCGCTGTTGTTCTCCTGGTCGTACCTGGTCCACACAATCTTGGATCCGGATACGGAAGGTTCCACATCATCATAATCATCAAAGGTGACAGCGGTTGTCATGTCCTTTTTGATGTTATACATGAAGATGTCCCATTTTCCGTTCCGGTTATCCTCCCAGACGACGTAATCACCGGAGATTCGTGGATTCTGCTGAATGCGGATATCCCTGGTTACCTGAATTGTTTTATCGGTCTTGTAATTATACAGGTAAATGTTCCAGTCGTTTTTGTTGTCGTCAAGCTGCTGATAGGCGACCCAGTCTCCGTCAATGTCAGGGTTTGCCTTGTCCTTGTCATTTGAATTGATGTATACCGGCCGGGCACTGGTACCTACCTTGACCATCCCGATGTCCCTGATATCATCATTACCAAAGTCCTCAAAGACAACCATGTCCTGGGAGACAGCAGGTCTGAATTTATTGGTGGTATCCACGTACACAGGGTTTTCCTTGTGCATCGGGATGTTATATGAGTAGATGTCAGAGTTCTTGTGCCGGTTATCATCCCAGACAATGATACCTCCGGAGATGTCCGGGTTGTTCTGATCACTCATGATATTGGCGACCATCTGCCGGTTTCCGGATTTCATATCATAGAACCAGACTTTTCCCTGTCCTTCATACTGTGTCCAGGTGACATACTGTTCGTCCACCCGGGGATCCCAGTCAAAGACCGAGTCAAACGTCATCTGCTCTTCAATACCTGGGGCCTGTGCAATCAGTTCTTCAGCTGAGAAACTTACGACAGGCTCAAAATCAACGATCTCCTCATCTGCAAGGCAGGGCACAAGCAGCAGGAGCATCAGAACCATCATTAACAGTGATGCAATTTTCATGGTTATTCCTCATAAAAAATGGTGATTTATTCTCCTTATATCCCGATAGCGGCGAGATCTCCCTCTTCACTCATGTATATCCAGTATCCGTATCCGGGATACAGAACATTGGCATTACTCTCCGGCACGTTCATGATGGTGCCCTGGTACCGCTGGATTGAGGAGTCAAAGCCGATTACATAAACCCACAGGTCTCTGACTGATAGCAGAGCATTCTGTGCAGGAACGGTATTCAGGCTGGTAACTCCGAAGGTATTCCATCCCTTTACCAGTTTCCTGGTCGGTGGGATTTGGAGAGCGTCACCGGCGAAATAGAGGTAGACTGCATCCTTCTTGGTTGAATATATCCAGACCGCATCAAGAGGATTTACCACCGTGGTAGCACTGACGGTGCTCCAGGACTTTGTCCGTGGATTATAGGCAAAGATACTGTGACCACCGACATCAACGTGACTAAAGAGAGCTTTTGCATTATTTTGTCCGTCTGCAAGCATCTTTGGAACAGAGATGAAGTTCCACCCCTGGTTCAGGGTGACCTGTGCTTCAGGCGGGCTGACTATTCCGGCTGTAATGATGTTCTGTTTTACAACGCTTTTTGTCTGCCCGTTCCACAGGGTGGCCATCAGACCGACTGAATAGACCCCGTTTTTGGTATAGACATGCGTCGGATTTCTTTCAGATGAGGTCGTTCCATCGCCAAAGTCCCAGTACCAGGATTTCGGGCTGCCTGATGACTTGTCGGTAAATTTGACGGAAAGGGGTATTGTCCCCTGAGTCGGACTTGCCGTGAAATCAGCAGCAGTGGATGGTTTTGAGTTGAAGTTAATGTTCTTTAAGACTTTCAGACCACTCACAACCAGCTGACTCTGGTCTCCCTCTGCCCCGGTTGCAGTCTGGAACTTTATGGTCTTTCCAATGTCGGCATTGGTAATTGGGACTTCGAGGTATGGGCCGTTTTCAGAGCCGTATGAACCAGCGATCTGGGTCGTTATCTGTCCCCGAATCTGATTGTCAATAGTTGCGTAGATGGTATTTCCTGCGGCGAGAGGTGTCCCGTCAAGGTTTGCCCGACCCCAGAATATATACCTGGACTGGGCAGATACGGTGAAGGTAAGGTCAAGATTCTTCTGAATAATCTGACCGCCTGCAGCAGAGACATCTGCAGATGCAATGATGAGATCGCCCTGCTGGACTGAAACCGTCACCTGTTGTCCGGCAACATAGGTAGCCCCACTAAACTGCGCAGTAAAGGAGATATATTTGCCATTGTCGGTCTGGTATACCGGAACATTCAGGTTGCTGTACTGGCCGTTTGTCGTAACGGTTGTCTGCCCCCTGATCTGGTTGTCAATGACTGCGGAAAGGACTGTTCCTGCCGGTGCATACTGTCCGTCAAGCAGAACTGACCCGCTGAACCGGTATGTTGTCGGGGAGGGAGTCGTGCCAAAGGTCAGGTCAAACCAGCCACCTACCTGCTGTCCGACGCTGATACTCTGTGATGCCTGCAGAGATGAACTGCCAGTTGTTGCCGTAAAGATGATAGCCTTTCCATAGTCGTTCTGATTGACCGGGATGGAAAGACCGGTATAGGATCCTGCGGTGGTAACGGTAACCTGTCCCCGTATCTGGGAATCGATGGTTGCTGTAATGATAGTTCCAACCGGAGCAGGCATGCTGTTTAACAATGCATTCCCGGAGAGGGTATAGGTCTGAACGGGTGGAACCGATGATGCAGAGAGATCCTGTCTCATAACCCCGCCGGTACCGACGGTAAGAACCTGATCTGCCTGGTACTCGTTCAGTCTGAATGAGATAGTCTTCCCGGTATCTGCACTGGTAACCGGGATCTCAAGGAACGGCCCGTATGCGGATCCATAACTTCCGGCCTGCTGCACCGTGGTCTTTGCTCTGACTACCCCGTCAATCAGAGCCTTGACTTCAGTCCCGACCGGAGCTGCATTCCCACTTATTGATGCAGAGCCATAGAGCTGATACTTTCCTGATCCGACCCCTTGAGAGAAGGTATACAGGAAGATGTTTGAGTTGCCTGTGCGGTAATCCTGCCAGACCAGATGATTTCCATAGATTGACGGATTCTTCTGATCTCCCTGGTTGGCTGTGACCTGGTAGATATACCCGGTGATCAGATCAAGCAGGTAGATGTCTGCATTCCCGTTCCTGTAATCCTCCCACACCACAAGCGGACCGGAAACATCTGGGTTTACTGCCTTATACTTACTATCGGTCAGCTGGTACTCCTCGAAGGTGTCGAGAGTCATGGCAAAGACATCAGAAATTCCATTCCGGTTATCGTCCCAGACAACAATCTTCCCGCTAATCCTTGGGTTTCTCTGATCAGATGGATCATTTGTCAGCTGGTACTCCTTCCCGGCGGTAATGTCATACAGGTAAATGTCTGCATTTCCGTTCCGCCAGTCCTCCCAGATGATATACGATCCGGAGATGTCAGGTTTCTTCTGTTCTGCAAGATCCTTTGTTACTGCCTGACTGGTTCCTGAATTCAGGTCAGCCATGTAGATATCAGGATTGCCGCTTCTCCAGTCCTGCCAGGCGATGTATCGTCCTGATACCACCGGCTGGTTCTGGTTGGAAGTTGATGAAGAGATCGGCGCTGCAGTGTCGGTCTGCAGATCATACCCGTTGATGTTGGTTATCTGATTTGATCCTGTTCCGGCCTGTTCATACACGACAATTCTGCCGGATATATCCGGGTTGGTCTGATGAAGTTTGCCCGGATATACCGGATACAGCCCACCTGACTGTATATCATACAGACCAATGCCTGAAACACCTGCATTCCACTCTTCAAAAACAACTCTTCCATCGGAAACTTTCGGGTTAATATGGTTCAGGTTTCCGAACGTGATCTGCTTCTCAGCTCCCCCACATGACTCTGAGGAGAGATCAAATCTGGTGGTGTCTACCGCCACGGTATTCGAGATGGTATACTCATCAGGGTTTTGCGAAACCGAAAGGATTGCAATACCGCTTGATGCACTCACCGGGGTACTGAATGATATATTCCCCGCCTGGATCTCTTCTCCTGTTCCCCCTATAGGAGAAAACACAATCTCCTGTGCAGTGACCCCACCACAGAGGAGAATAAGCAGAATAATTGGTACATATCTCCACATCTTCATCATTACGCCTCCCATCCGCAGGTATCACTGATGTGATTCAGACGATACCCTTCACATGATATATGTGCTAATCTGTACGCTTAGCCCTATTAAATACTATCATTTTCAAACCCGGCTCTGGAAAAGCCCCTGACCGGAAAACAAGACATTATTCTCTTAATAATGATTTATATCAATATATTGGATCCGATAAATCCTGAGCGCGCCAGATTCCTCTGAGTGGGTCTTAATTATCTTTCGTGCGCGAAAAATGATCAACC
>CAYWHV010000040.1:0-4593 GCA_964458045.1 uncultured Methanospirillum sp. | reverse complement strand
GATTCTGATCTTATTGTTCATTCGCCGGATAATCTTGCATCACCGGTTGCAAGCGGTTCGTTTCTTCACCAGGGTATGGTTATTGCACCCTGCAGCATGAAGACCCTGTCAGCAGTCGCCCATGGATTTACTCCGAACCTGCTGACCAGGGCTGCTGATGTAACCTTAAAGGAACGAAGACCCTGTATTCTGCTCCTTCGTGAAAACCCGCTCTCACGGATTCATATTGAAAATATGCTTCGTGCCCATGATGCAGGAGCACTCATCATGACTGCGAGCCCTCCCTTTTATCACCGGCCTGATGATATCACCGGGCTTGTGGATGCGGTTGTTGCACGGATACTGGATCACCTGAATATCACACACTCAATAGGCGGAAGATGGAGTGGATTTCCATGAGGACATTTATTGAACAGATGAGAACCAGGGGTCTTGTCACCGATGTGCATGGCCCCGTTTCCTCACGATTTGACGCACCAAAGCGTGCATTCAGTACTGACCAGCTTTTGTTCTTTCATAATCTTGATGGCAGAAAAGCGGTGATGAACCTTGTTGCAAACCGGGAATCTCTGGCTGTGGCTCTGGGAGTGGCTCCGGAGATCCTGGTTCCCCGGCTTGCTTCCTGCCGGTATGATGGGAAGCTTGTCGATGCAGGCCCTCTCTCGCTCCGACCGGTCAACATTGATGAAATTCCCATTATGGAGAATTATCCCGGGGAAGCCGGGAGATATCTGAACTCAGGTGTTGTGTTCTCCCGGTACGAAGGAGTAGAGAATGCCTCCGTTCACCGGATGCTCAAAGCCGGGACGGACAGGCTTGTTGCCCGTCTGGTGGAAGGCAGACATACTCACACCCTTCATAAAAGGGCACTGGCCAATGGAGAACGACTGCCGGTTGCGGTCGTCATCGGGATGCATCCTCTTGTCCTCTTTGCCAGTTGCAGCAGGGTTCCGGAGAGCATGGAACTGCCCTTTGCTGCTGAACTCCTTGGTGGAGAGATCCCGGTGTATACCCTTCCGAACGGGGTCCGGGTTCCTGACGCCGAGATCATTCTTGAGGGATATATTGGAAGTGAGACGGCTGTTGAAGGGCCGTATGTCGATATCACCAGGACCTATGATCCTGAACGGATCCAACCGGTGATCGAGCTGACCGGGATGTACACCAAACCAGATTTTATCTATCACGGGCTCGTGAATGCCGGGGATGAGCATAAACTGCTTATGGGAGCACCCTATGAGCCGCTCATCTATCGGTCAGTTGCCGGAGTAACCGGTGTTACGGACGTGGTCCTGAGCAAGGGTGGATGCGGGTACCTGCATGGCGTTGTCCAGATTAAAAAACGAACCGAAGGAGATGGGAAGAATGCCATCATGGCCGCTTTTGCCGCACACACGTCGCTCAAGCATGTGGTCATTGTTGATGGTGACATAAATCCGAGTAACCCCTCTGATGTTGAGTTTGCCATCGCAACACGGGTACGTGCAGACCGTGATACGCTTATTATTCCCGGTGTCCGTGGTTCTTCGCTTGATCCCTCCAGAATCGGGGATGGACTCAATGTCAAGATGGGTATTGACGCCACCATGGAGTTAGGAAAGGAAGAGGAATTTGTCAGAGCGGTCTGGGAGGACTAAATCACATGCATTTGACTGCAGAGGAAGAGGCCATTCTCAATGGTGAGGAAGGAGAGACAAAACAGCAGCTCATGGAGATCCTGGTCGGGGTCGGGAAGGTGTTTGGAGCTGATGATATGGTGCCGGTCAGGAGTGCCCAGGTATCCGGGGCCTCCTATAAAACCATTGGCGAATGGGGCCTGAAATGGCTTGCAAGTCTTGATGCTCATGCTGCTGTTCCGGCTGTCCTCAATCCGGTCGGTATGGACCGTATCAGGTGGGAGGAGATGGGCATTGACCCTGGGTTTGCAAAAAAGCAACTTGAGGTTATCTCCGCCTATGAATGTCTTAGCATCAGGCTTGAATGCACCTGCACTCCCTACTACCTGAACATCACCGAATATGGGGACCATCTGGCCTGGTCAGAATCTTCAGCGGTCAGTTATGCAAACTCGGTTATTGGTGCCAGGACAAACCGGGAGGGCGGCCCGTCAGCTCTTGCAGCGGCGATCATCGGAAAAACGCCAAAATATGGTCTTCACCTGGTGGAGAACAGAAAACCGGGCATTCATATTAGTGTTGAAGGTGAACCAAAGGAAGCAGATGCATCCTGGTACGGGGCACTCGGGTATCTGGCCGGTAAGATCTCCGGGAACCGGATACCCATTTTTTCCGGGATACGCCCAGGCAGGGATCAGCTGAAAAACCTCGGGGCTGCGATGGCTGCTACAGGAGCCGTTGCTCTGTATCATGTGCAGGATATCACCCCGGAAGCACGGGTATTTTCCTTTCGTACCGAGGGCCTTGAGAGTACTGTCATAGAGGCCGATGAAGTAGCATCCCTCTTCACCGGAGAACCGGTTGATGCTGTGGCTATCGGGTGCCCGCATTGTTCTCCTGATGAACTCATGAATCTGGCAACCCTTTTGGATGGATGCACGGTGACAAAACCGATGTACATCTTTGCTGCACGGGATGTTATCGACCGTGAGAATGAAAATGTCAGGAAGATTGAGCGTTCCGGAGCCAGGGTGTATGCCGATACCTGCATGGTTGTTTCACCAGCCCTTGAGCGGTATGATCGGATCATGGTAAACAGTGGGAAGGCACTCTCCTATGTTCCGACCATGTGTGGAGCAGGGGCGGTCATCGGGTCAACGAAGGATTGTATCCGGGCGGCCTGCACCCCTGATGTATAATGACCATTCATGACAGGATAGTTTAACGTAGTTGTATCCTGATACTGAGAAGCAACTGATGCCTGATCCCGGGGAGTCATATTACGAGGTATTAAACGTCAGGCGGGATGCCTCTTCCGAAGAGATTACGGCATCGTATAGAAAGCTGGCAAAAATTCTTCACCCGGATGTATGTGGGAGTCCGGAAGCCGAGGAACTATTCAAGGTCGTCAATGAGGCGTACCAGGTCTTAAAGGATCCAAAAAAACGGGAGACCTATGATATCTCCCTGCTTGAAGCGGAAGGTTCAGAGTATGGGCGGTATTACAGCGGAGGAAGGCGATACCGGGATCCCCGGACCTGGTATTATGCCCATCTTCATCAGTCCTATCGCCCGCCCCGTTCCTCACCTCAGCAGGAAAACCCGAAGACGAAAACATCAACCATCCCCCGGATCCTCCAGGTTGCTCTCTTTTATGCAACCCTGTTTATGGCAATTATCATCCTGGTTCAGCTCTTCTTCCTTCCCTGGATGAATGGGATGGCAGCAGCCGAAGCGAGATCACTGTTTGAGGACGGGAACCGGTGGATGAATGAAGAGGAGTACCAGAAAGCGATAGAAAGTTACGGGAGTGCGGTTGAAAGGCTTCCCAAATTTTCAGAGGGCTGGCGGGCCAAAGGTCTTGCAGAGATAAAGAAGGCCGAGGAGTTGTCTGATAGAGGACTCGGGGCCCAGGCTGAACCATATTACCAGTCAGCGGTCCGGTCATTCAACCAGGCGTATCCTTCATTTTCTGAGGATGTGCAGGTTCTGTCAGGGATTGGGAAATCCCTTCATGCCCTTGGAAAAACAGAAGAATCTGTTCCTTATCTGAAGAAGTCAATAGAGATATACCCCGGTGATTCTACCGTTCAGACGATCCTTGATCAGACCCAAATGAAAAGCGGTCTGCAGGGAGCTTGAATCACAGAATTCTCGTATTTTAGTAAATAATACGCACATCACATCATGGCAGATATATCACCCCGTATGCAGGGCTACTATGACCGGTTGAATGCAGGTCTTGCACAGGCTATGGAGGTAGCCCAGGCGGCCAGAAAAACCGGACTCGACCCTGAGACCGTTGTCGAAATTCCGATTGCAAATGATCTTGCTGACCGGGTTGAGGCACAGGTAGGTATCCCCGGTGTAGCCCAAATGATCCGTGAACTTGAAGCGGTCATGTCCCGTGAAGAGGCATCTCTTCATATCGGTGATTATTTCGCAGAAAAGAAGTTTGGGGAGACGACAAAAGAAGAGATCCTGGATCATGCGATCCGGACAGCCATGGCCCTTTTGACCGAAGGGGTCGTTTCTGCACCCATTGAAGGAATTGCCAAGGTTGCAGTTAAGAAAAATGATGACGGGTCTGAATACCTTGCGATTTATTATGCTGGTCCCATCCGGAGTGCAGGAGGAACGGCACAGGCTCTCTCTGTTCTTGTCGGTGATTATGTCCGGAGAATTCTGGGCATGTCAAAATATATGCCACGTGAAGAGGAGATTGAGCGGTATATCGAGGAAATACGGCAGTATAACTCGATCATGAGCCTGCAGTATCTCCCTTCCGAACGGGAGATCCGGCTTATCATCAGCAACTGTCCGGTCTGTATTGACGGGGAACCGACCGAGAAGGAGGAGGTGTCAGGCCATAGGAATCTGGAACGGGTTGAGACAAACACGGTCCGGGGAGGAATGGCCCTTGTCATTGCCGAAGGTCTTGCATTAAAAGCACCCAAAGTTCTGAAAAACGTCCGGA
>CAYWHV010000039.1:0-12355 GCA_964458045.1 uncultured Methanospirillum sp. | reverse complement strand
ACCCGGACACAGGCTCTCATCTGATCCTCTTTTTGTGAGCGTATGTTCTGCTTCATGTAAGGGAGTAGTACTATGTACATGTGTGTAGGTACTATTCTGAGTGAAATCCGTCGGTTTTGGTTGTGAAGCACCTGCTTCATTCGTGCAGCAATCATCCTTATTTTTCCGCACTGCTTCACTGACTGATTTCTCCGGACCATTCTGACCCGCCTGACCCGTTTGACCATCTGCACACCCGATGATCTCCACAACATCTGAGCAACCAGAGAGAACACCACATTCAGTGGAATCATAATCATCTGTATCATCAGAATCAGAGGAGACAGAAGGATCAAAGGATTCAATGGGATCATGCGGATCAACAGGACGGCCTGAATCAGGATCTAAGGGATCATCACCACCGCCATTACCAGGATCACGCTCTGAACACCCGGACTCATCCCGGAGACTGACCGCTCCACCCTTCACCCATGCTGCATACAGGGAGGCATCCCATGCATAGACCTTTGTCCTCCGCTGAATCGTCCGTCCATCCTCACCGGTCGTCACCGCCCGCTCATACACCGATATTGCAGGACATTTCTCAAGAAGGCCAGAATACGTATTGCCACGGGAATTATACCCATTCAGAAGTTTGTAAATCGATGAACTCGCCCACCCCGTAATCTTCTGGAGCTCCGGAATCGTCATCTCAAGGAGCCCCAGTTTCTGAATAGAGGTGATGAGGGTAGCTTCCCTCCTGGTCAGTTTTGTTGACTGGCCACCAGTCTCACCATTGAGAGCATCATACAGCCGTGCCGCTTCTAAAAAATCCTCATGGGTTGCAGATATACAGACCATCCCATCCCGGATTGTCCGCTCCCGTTGAAACTGCATGAGAATTGCATGAGTCTTTATCAGATCGAGCAGCATATCCGGATTTCTCCGGTTCGAAGCAGACTGGAACTGAATACGCTGTGCATAGGGAATGAGCACAAAAGCAGGCTCAAGCTTCCGCCACATCTCTCTGACAATCAGAACATCCTCCCGGTCGCCACCTTGTGCATCCGGAAGGTGTGCAGCATCTGCCAGCATCCGCGATAACACCCGTTTATCCTGCTCCTCACTATCATCAATCCAGGCGGTCAGCATCCGGTTAAAGACCTGGTCATCACCGGCACCTTCTACCTTGGCAATCCACCAGACACATCGCTCCGGGATCGTGCAGGTAACCGCGTTCCGGTCTTTGCTCACCGTACGATACGTGAACGGACGCTGAAATGATGTAGTCACCCCCTTTAAGATCTCCTGCATCTGATCTGAAAGCGTCACATCATCAAGGGCAATGACCGTTCCAGGCTGAAGATCCTTGATGTAAAAGAGTGCCTTGTCACTCATCCGGCCACTGAGCCTGACTTCTGGCGGGACAAGATTCATCATGGTATCAATGGCATGAGACTTGCCCTTCCCTGACTCTCCGGTTATCGAGACATGAAGCCCCTTGGAATTGATAACCGACCGGGATGCAAGAGACATGACCAGGCACTCGGCAACGACCCGGTCTCCTTCATGATCATGGGAGAACGTGTCAAGCATGTACGGAATCGGATCTGCCGAGGTAAGAATCCGCTCTGCTTTCTCCTCTATCCCGGACTCTGATGGGGATGCCAGGACTGATCCTTCATATGCAGCCTTTTCCCGGATACGGTCTTTCCGGAGCTTTTTCAGTCGCTCTTCAATATCTCCGATCCCATCATATATTCGCTTCAAATCCCGCCATCGCTGAATTCCTCCTCCACATGAATCATGATGACATCCGGCAAAAATGGCTCCTGAATTGAACTGGATAGCATACGCTCCGTCCTGATGGGCATCAGAGAACGGACACTGGTCAAGGATGTAGAGCGTTCCGTCAGAGTAGGGTTTGGTAACAAATCCAAGATCATGACTCGTCAGCCATGCAGCAAGATCGGTGACTGGTTCTTCTTTTCCAGTCCCGGTCATCCTCTCCGGCCCTTCAGGAAACACACGGCCAAGACGTGTAAGATGGGAATCAGAAACCGTTTCCAGCCGGTCAGGTCCTGCAAAAAGACGGGACGTTCGATGAGGACGCTCGTTCGTATTGTCCCCTTTCCGGGACGTAGTGCCATAAAGTTTCCATATCCTGGCTGCGTTATAGTTGGCACAATCAACCGTGCATTTCTCATCAGAGAACCGGAGATGCAGGTTATGCAGGCAGGATTTGATAAGATCCCGGCTAGCATCATCATTTGGCAGGGAAATCCGGTATAAGAGATGGGCCCCGTTTCCTGAATCTGCACGAAGCGGAGACGGCCATCCAAGTGAGGTGAGATATGCCGCTATCTCATCCGCCTTTTGTAACGCTGCCGCATGTTCCTCGTCAGAGGAGGAGACACCAGACGGACGTTTTGGATCAATGTCTATCGGAAGCCAGACTCTCCGGGTGATATCCTGATCTGCGGTTGTTGCATCCTTCTTGGTAAGACGCATGATGATCCGATTCTCCCGCCGTGCCAGAAGAGCCGGGTTAATCTCGTTTAAGGTGATGTAAATTCCCTTGATCTGCGGGTTTGAGTCAAGGATCTTCACTGCTTGTGCAAGTTTTGCCGAATTATTGTAGTATCCTGAGCCAATTCCATCCTGGGTGATGATCCTGACCTCAACAACCTGATCCTGACTGGTGAGTGTCAGAAGGGAGGAGAGAATGGGGTCTGCTCCGGTCATATGAGACCCCCGGACAAGGCACGAAATCCTCCAGACATCACATGATACCGTTTCCAGTCTAATCCTCCTCCGATCCAGAGTTCAACCCTGCCAGGGCAGAGGATACTGCTGACAAAGGAGCGGAGCCGGTCAAGATGGGCAGTATACTTCTTCTTCGGTTTCATGCCGCGAGCGGAGAATGCCCGGACAAAAAGAATGTCCTCCCGTCCTTTCCAGGCGATAAAGTCCACCGGATAGGGACGACTGGTAAGATGCATGGTGCAATACCCATGAGCCTCCAGAAATGACCTGGCTGCATGAGGAGCGGTTCGCATTGTCTGGTATTGGGGTATACCGGTCATGCAATACACCCGGCCGTATAACCTGACTCTGAAGGGACGTAGGTAGGTTTTTCCAATCCGAAAATAATGTATGAATAGTCCCCTTCTGTGATCCGCCGCCAAGCTAGGTCATCGGTTGGGGACACGTCATTCTTCTTCTCTTCTCTTGTTCGTTCGGGTTTGTATCTCACCGGTTCTCCGTCGGTGCGGAAATCCCGGTATGTACGCATGGATGTTTCGTTCATGCTTTTACCTCTCCTGCCGGAATGGAAAGATCAAAGGGGTTTTTGGAACAATGGTCTATCCTCTTCCGGAAGGGAGAAGAGCATGCATCCGGCATGGATTAAAATTTAGCGATTTGAGTTTACGAATTGTCATGAATAAAGCATAGAAATATGAACAATCATGAGAGTGCGGATATGAAAGGGTGCTTCATCAGGGGTGTTTCAGGATCATAAGCATGAGAGGGGGCAGAGGGAACCTTTCCATATATCGGCTGGCAGATACTGCTATCATATCAGAGAAATTAAGGATCTTCAATCGAATAATGGAAACAAAATAAGCTTTCAAAGGTGACCCATGAAAACGATGCTGTATTACTTTACCAAAGCAGAGTATCATCTATGACCCCGGACAGGACCGCTCATCATATGGCATACCGGATTATTATTATCCTTGGGATTGTTGCCCTTTGTGGAGATATTATCTATGAGGGTGCCAGGAGTATCAGCGGTCCTTACCTTCTGACCCTGGGTGCATCTGCGGTCCTCGTCGGGACCATAACCGGGGCAGGAGAGTTTCTGGGGTATGCAGTCCGCCTCATCTCCGGCAAGGTCGCTGACTCCACCAGGCAGTACTGGACCCTGACCGCTCTCGGATATGGCATGCTCATCGCAATTCCCCTTCTTGCCTTCACCGGCTCATGGGAGATGGCAGCTCTTCTCTTCATTCTTGAGCGAATCGGAAAAGGAATCCGCTCCCCCCCGAAAGATACCATACTCTCCCATGCAACAGCACCCATCGGTCGGGGTATGGGATTTGGCATTCATGAACTCCTGGACCAGATAGGAGCTGTTGCTGGCCCGGTCATTCTTGCAGTAGCCCTTGCCGGAACCGGAGACTACAAAGAGGGATTTCTTCTCCTCTTCATACCCTTCATCATCCTCATCGGACTTGTCCTGGTTGCATGGAGACTTCTCCCTGACCCGGTGTCATTTGAGACAGATCATGCTGCTCTCCGGCATGAAACAACCGGTATTGGTCGTGAATTCATCCTGTTTTCTGTCTTTACTCTCCTCTGCACCGCCGGGTTTCTCTCCTTCCCGCTCATCGCCTTTCATGCATTACAAACCGGGCTTCTGGTCGCTTTTGAAATACCCCTTCTCTATGCCGGTGCCATGCTGGTCGATGCAGCAATTGCTCCCATAGCCGGCAGACTCTATGATACAAAAGGAATTATCCTCCTCCTCCCGATCCCCCTTATCGGCATCATACTCCCGTTCCTGGGATTTGGTATGAGCAGGGAACTCATCTTCCTCTCGGCAATCCTGTTTGGCATATCAATGGGTATTCAGGAGACCGTCCTTCGTGCTGCCATCGCAGACCGGATTCATATCTCCAAGCGGGGAACTGCCTATGGCATATTCAATACCGTCTATGGAGCAGGATTTTTTATCGGGGGGATTCTTATCGGCTGGATGTATGAGAATTACACAGCATTTGCACCGGTTGTCCCGGCAGTGGTGTCACTTACTGCCTGTGTGTTCTTTGGATTGGTTTGGAAAGAGATGCATGGGAGATGATACTCAATAATTCAGATTTCACGTCTTTGATAAATCCGGTTAGGGGGCATGATATTATAATATGGATAATGGACAAACACAGTACCAGCAGATCACACCTTCACCTGACTGCCGGTGATGAAGTCCACCGTAAACCGCCCGCTGCTAATGACTTCTACCCGGAAGGCGTATGTTATCCGAAGGTGAAAAGGAAAAAACAATTTGCTATATCTCTGATCGTAGGTGTCCAAGTGGCGGATATTGTTTTTATCAGCTGAATGAACCAAACCTTTCTGATACCTGGTATGCTCTGGGCTGCTTAGAGGCTCAGCAAGCGGCTTTTTCAGACAACACAACACAGAAGTATCTCTCCCGCTTTGTTGATCAAACGCAGGGATTATCCGGGTTATACCGACTATGGTATCTTTTCTGGTCATACCAGTATCTAACTGGAGCAATTCCTGAAAAACTTATTGAAAACCTGTCAGCCTGCCCGGTGCCGACGATATTCCACTCAGGAACGATTGAATCTACATCATTATTTGAACCACTGTACTGTTATGCTGTTCTCTGTAAGGAGGCAGGCATACAGCATTCCGAATCAGAGAAGAAAAGGATACAAGAGGAAGTGCAGAGGTGGCAGCACCCATCCGGAGGGTTTGGTCGAGATAAGGCAACCCTCATTGAGACAAGGCATGCGGTTGCAATTCTGCAGGCATTTCATATTGAGACGGATACAGAGGGAGCTTTTTCATTTCTTACCAGTTGTATCGATGATCAGTCAGGATTTGTAAATGTCCCCTCCTCTCACCCCGGATATCTAGAACATCTTGATGCCGGAATTGCTCTATCCGGATTATTGAATCGTCCGGTTCCAAACCATAATCAATGCCTCATCTACCTGGGTAAATGCAGAAATACGAACGGGGGATATGCACGCTCAGGGTTTGGAGGGAATTCAACACTTGAAAATACCTGGTATGCAATCCGGAGTTTGTGCCGGTTACATGACAAAAACGGTTGGAAGTGGTAAAATGGCACGATTAGAAATCAGAATAGTACATGTTGTGATATCCGTATGACCCCATATTATTGTTCCTCATGCTGGCATGAAATAGAGGGAGACACAGAGATCTGTCCCAATTGTAGATCTTCACAATTTTGTTCTGAAGAGATGTTTGCAGATACCCTCATAACCTGCCTTTCTCACCCGGTCAGGGAGTACCGGCTCATCGCTGTCGAGTCCCTGGGAAATATCCGTTATGAACCGGCACAACCATATCTCACCTCCATTATTCAGTCAGAACAGGATTTGGAGATGAGAGATGCAGCAGCAGAATCTATAAAAAAGATATACCTGTACGTACATGGCAGAGATCGGAAAGAACTGGGATCCAGTTTCACAGATAACAAGCCCATGATTGAATAGCAGAGATGTCAATATTACCTGAATACAAACAAATATGCCATACTGGTGATGGAGTTCACCACAACCGCCGTCCGGGCTGATAACTCCTACAGACGTATTGAATCTGCAATATGATTCTCATTATGAGAAATGTGGAGTAGTTATGCACAAAGACGGACAAGATACTGGCTCCCTGCTGGCACTGGATTATGAACTCCTGCAATCGCTGGGTCCTGATTATGTATCATACAAGGAACAATTATCCGGCCTTATCTCCCGACTGGAAAGTGGACGTTTCCACCTTGCTATCCTGGGACAGTTCAAGCGGGGGAAGAGCACCTTTTTAAATGCCCTCCTTGGTGATGCAGTTCTCCCAAGTTCAGTCATTCCCCTGACAGCAGTTCCGACGCTGATTACCTACAACCAGGAAAAAATTGTCACTGTCAAGTATATGAACGGGAAAGATGATGGAATTTTTACATCTGATGATACGAACCTTATCAGGAAATTCATCGAGACCTATGTATCTGAAGAGTCAAACCCGAAAAATATTCTTCAGGTGCTTCAGGTTGAACTGACCTGGCCGGCAGACATACTGGCAAAAGGAGTAGTTCTCATTGATACCCCCGGTGTTGGATCAACCCATAAGCATAACACCGAAATGACCGTAAATTTCCTTTCCCAGTGTGATGCTGCGCTGTTTCTGGTCTCATCAGATCCCCCGATCACCGAGATAGAACTGGAATTCCTCCACCAGATAACCGATGCAATTCCCAGGATCTTTTTCCTGCTCAATAAGATTGACTATCTGAGCGAGGAGGATATCTCCGTGGTCAGCGGATTTATCCGGAAAACGCTTATCGAAAAAGGTGGTATTTCCAGTGATGTTCAGATATACCCGGTGTCTGCAAAACAGGGACTCAATGCTCGTCTGGAGAAGGATCCGGTCCTCTGGGAGAGAAGCGGACTATCTGAAGTCTCTGATCACCTGGTTTCTTTCCTTGCCGAAGAGAAGACATCAGTTCTCACCACTGCTATCCGGAAAAAGGCCGCGGTGGTTATCCGGGATGTGATGATGAGAAAGGCTCTCGAGGTCAGATCCTTAGAACTTCCGATGAGTGACCTGCAGCGTCAACTCGATCTCTTCCGGGCAAAAATTGATGAAGCACGTCTTCGTCAGGTCAGAACAAAAGATATTCTTGCCGGGGATCAGACCAGGATCATCACCTCGCTTGAAGAGGCGGTTGCCGATCTCCGGAGAAAGGCTGCCTCACATTTCACGGATCAGGCTATGGCGATTCTTGAACAGAACGGGTATAAACCTGATGAGGTCCATGATGTGATTGCCGAAGAGATTCCTGACTTTTTTGAACATGAACTTCGGATTATATCACATACAACCGAACAGGCCATCAGTGTCATTTTAAATGAGCATCAGCGTGATGTTGACGAATTAATCTGTTCGATCAGGATGGCCGCCTCCAGTTATTTTGATATTCCCCTGCATGAGACCGGAGAGAAGAAGGTCTGGGCCCTTGAACATGAGCCGTACTGGGTTGCACGAAAGGGATGGCAGACCATGATGGGAATCCTGACTGAAGGACTCACAGGAAAACTGCTTCCCCTTTCAATTCGGAAAGGAAGGATTATTTCAGAAATTTCTGATAATATCATGCAGCTGATCCTGCATAATACGGAAAATATCAGGTGGGCCACCCTGCAGAATATCAATATGACCTTCCTCCGCTTCCATAGTGAGTTTGAATCTGATATTGATCGGATCATTGAAGCTACCGAGGGAGCAATTGAGACTGCTATCCGGTTCAGAACAGAACATGCAGAGAAGACTGCTGACCGTCTTGCTGAATGCAAAATGGTTCTCCAGTATATAGAAGAACGGGAAAAATTGTATCAGGGTGAGGATTTATGACACAATGTCCGTGTTGCGGATCTGAATTATTTGGGTATGAAAAGCCATATGACCGGTTAAATAGGGGAAAAATTATCGGTGTTGCCTGTTGTCCCTGGTGTAAGTGGACCGGGACTGGTGAACAGTTTCGTGATCTGGAAGATGATGACGTGAATATTCCATATTAAGCTAAATAAAATTCATTTTTCTAATACGGACACAAAAGCGAACCGCTTCATGAGAAGATCAGGCATATTCTGAATGTTTCTGATGGAAAAATCAGAAAAAATATCAGGCAACATTTTTCCCTCATTACAGGCAATTACAAACGTTATGATGTAATTATAGTGCATTGACAAACATTTTGGAATAATCGATTTGAAAATGAAATTATTCCAAGGTTTACATACGATAGTCATAGACATACCGTTCTGGAATAATCAGAAGAAAAAGACGAATGTTTCAAGGAACGCACTCTAAATGCAGTTCATAGAATAAAACAAACAGTTAAATTATTTTAGAATGTTCACATGCACAATACTTAGTGAAATGATTGTTTTATCAGCATATCAGTATTTCTTAAAACCGATTCTTCACAGACACAAGTACCATCATCTTTTATTCTCTTATCTTGCATCAGAGAACCTTCATGCAGCCATATCTGACGATTCGCCCTCCGTGCAATAATTGGATCTTCCGTAGCAAAAATAATGGTAATCCCCTTTTTATTCAATTTCTTGAGAAGAAGAAGAATTTCAAGCATAGAAGAAGTATCAATCTTTTTCAAAGGTTCATCCAGAATGAGGATTATAGGATCAGTTACAAGAGCCCTGGCAATTGATCCACGAAGTCTCATCTCTTCAGTCAGGTTTTCTGTAGGAACTTCCCACAGAGAAGGAGGGACTCCTGCTATCGTAAGAGAAGATTGTAATTTTTCCTGTGAACAGGACATCGGATATTTAAAGATAAGACGATCCTGTAATATCTGTCTGATACACTGCTGCGGGTTAAGCCGTAATAACGGTGATATAAGACTGATGTTCTCAAGTCTGAATTTATCAAGATCTTTCTCATCGATATGGCTGAGATTTGAATGAAGAATACGAAGTGAACCGGACGTGTGATCTTCCATGCATCCGATAATATTGATAAGAGTTGATTTTCCTGAACCTTTTGGACCAATAATTGCAATAAATTCACCAGCACAAACATCAAAACTAACTGACTTTAAAGCAATAACATCACCAAACGGGTATCGATAGTATTTTGAAATATTTTCCAGTTCTATTTGAGGATTATAAGTTTCTAAAAGGATTACATCCTTTTCTTCTGCAGATTGCAAAGTTACACCTATTTTAAATATGGATCATGGACTGAAAAGAGCTGTTCAGGAAAAACCATCACAGTATTCGTATGAGTCAGTATTCAAATGATATCAAGCTCTGCATGGGAGGATGATTCATGTATATATCAATAATTCAAAGAAAGAAACAGTATTTGATATGTGAAAAAGAAACACGCAATCCTTTTTTTGTATAACAAACACATCATCTCTCACAATCTGCGATGAATCTGGAAACTAAATCAAAAAACTGTCATTATGCCCTTGAAATCTCTTTTTATCATGAGATAATACATATAGCAAATGGCCTTCAAATGAATAATGATTATTTGATGTTCTCCGGGTTCAATGGAAAGAATGTATCAGGTGTGATTAAGACAAATAATTGCAGATATTATTCTATTCTAAACATATTTCCAGATCTTAAGCGGAACACAATTGTGGATAAAAGATGAAATTCATACCCATTGAAACCGCCCTCGTTGGTATCGGGGGATGTATCGGATCCATTGCACGGTTCCAGCTCAATGAGTGGATTCCATCTCTTGTAGGGACATTTACCGTAAATTTTCTCGGATGCATTGCAATAGGATTACTCATGTATGAATCCATCTGGTTCGGAGCATTCAGTCGTAACTCCAGACTCCTGCTTGGTGCCGGAATGATCGGATCATTTACCACTTTTTCAGCCTTCGCGACACAGACAATTGAAGCCGGGCCGGTGTATGGTTCAGTATTCATCATTGCAAATATTCTGTGCGGATTTTTGGGAGTAGCTGCAGGACGACATATCATTCTGCATGAAAGGATATCATGGAACATATGATCCTTGTCGGTATTGGGGGAGCAATCGGGGCTATGCTTCGGTTTGAAATATCAAAACTCCGTCCGGTCAGGAACATTCCCGTGGGAACGGCCCTGGTCAACATCATCGGAAGTTTTCTCTTTGGTTGTGTTGTTTTTTCGCGATCTCCAGGAGATATATATTACCTCGTGGATGTCGGAATTCTTGGTGGGTTTACCACCTTCTCAACCTTCTCTTTTGAGACATTCAGGATGTTTGAGGAGGAGGATTATCGAACTATGGGTCTGAATATTCTGATAAATCTTATTGGAAGCCTGATTGGAGTACTATTCAGTTTCATTCTTATAACGCGTCTTATCACGGGAGGATAAATGTTAACAGATGGCATGTTATTACGGGTATATATCTCAGAGTCAGCGAAAATCGGTAAAAAACCAGCATACCGGCATCTTGTAGAGATGTTTCAGCAGAGAGGATTTCCCGGGTGCACAGTTTTCCGGGGAATGGTCGGGTATGGTCATGAACATGTAATTCATACCGTCGATGTTCTGAACTTCTCAATGGATCTGCCGGTTATCATCGATATCGTTGATAGCAAAGAGCGAATTTTATGTATTGTTGACGAAGTGGAAGAATTGGTCGAACATGGGCTTGTCATAACCCATGACGTGAAGATGGGAAGAAAACGAAAGTAAGTCTTCCAAAAAACAATAACAGGAGTCATCAGCTGGAAAAGCGGTTAGAGGTGAACCCCATCACCTTGTTTCATATCACGCTGAACGGAACGTTTTTCGTCCGGCGTATATGGCCTTATCTCCAAGGACCTCACCAATGCGAAGCAATTGATTATATTTCTCAACCCGTTCCCCACGACAGGGTGCACCGGTCTTGAGCTGGCCACATCCGAGCGCTACCGTCAGATCAGCAATGAATGAATCACAGGTCTCACCGCTCCGGTGAGAGACCATCGTTCCCCAGCCTGCTTTTTGAGCAAGACGTACGGCATTTATGGTTTCGGTAACCGTACCAATCTGGTTGAGTTTGATAAGGACGGCATTTGCAGTCTTCTCTTTCAGGCCACGTTGGATTCGTTCAGGATTGGTAACAAAGATATCATCTCCAACGATCTGGATAGTATTTCCAAGACGTTTTGTCATGAATGCCCACCCTTCCCAGTCATCCTCGGCAAGACCATCTTCTATGGAGATGATCGGGTAGGTCCGGATCATGTCCTCATAGTAATCGGTCATTTCTGCAGATGTGAGAACCTTCTTTTCTGTCCGGAGCGTGTATTTGCCATCCTCGTAAAATCCGCTGGATGCTGGATCAAGAACCAGAGAGATCTCTTTTCCTGGTTTATATCCGGCTTCTTCTATCGCATGAACGATGAGCGACGCAGGCTCCAGGTTTGAAGGAACTATCGGAGCAAACCCTCCTTCATCACCAACTCCGGTTGAAAGACCTTTCTTTTTCAGAACTGACTTCAGGGAATGATACACTTCACATCCCCACCGAACCGCTTCTGGAAAGTTCGGAGCTCCGACCGGGGCAATCATATACTCCTGAAAGTCTGAACCCTGCCAGTTTGCATGAGCGCCTCCGTTCATGATATTCATACAGGGAACAGGCATGAGATATGATTTGGGGCCAAGGTATTCTGAGAGCAGAGCACCTTCAGATGTTGCAGCAGCCCGTGCCACCGCCATCGATACGGTAAGAATTGCATTTGCCCCCAGATTAGCCTTGTTCGGGGTTCCGTCAAGTTCTATCATTACAGAGTCGATACTTTTCTGTTCCAGGGCATCCCTTCCCAAAAGCCGGGGTGAGATGGTGTCCGTGACCGCGTGTACGGCACCCTGCACTCCTTTTCCTCCAAACCGCTTTTCACCATCACGACGTTCAACCGCTTCATGGATCCCGGTCGATGCTCCTGAGGGACATGCCGCCCTGCCGATTATCCCGTTATTCAGGATGATATCAACCTCTACAGTAGGATTTCCTCGTGAATCAAGAATTTCACGGGCAATTATTCGCTTAATTCTGGTGTCCATTGGGGTTCACCATAA
>CAYWHV010000038.1:9010-12433 GCA_964458045.1 uncultured Methanospirillum sp. | reverse complement strand
CTTCCAATCTGAACCTGTATTGTCCCATTCCCGGTATCAGGGAATGCATGCTTGATGCTGTTGGTTATCAGTTCATTCATCATTAGACCAATCGGAATTCCGGTGCTGATATCGACAAAAACCGGCTGCTCTTCATCCACTCCATACTGAATCTGCCCGTCCTCCATCTCAAACTCCAGGATGATCCGGTTTCCGATATCCCGGATATAACTCCCCAGCGGGACCTGGGCAAGATCATCAGTCTGATAGAGTTTCTCATGAATGGACGCCATCGAGAAGATCCGGTTCCTGCAGTCACGGATGACGTCATGAACCTCTGGGTTTCCACTCTGAAAGTCAGTCAGGCGAAGCAGACTTGCAATAATCTGCATATTATTCTTCACCCGGTGATGAATCTCCCGAAGGAGTGTCTCTTTCTCCAGCAGGGAACTCATCATGTTCTGCTTCAGAAGATCTTCCTGTGCCCTGACCTTCTCTTCAGCCTCTTTTCTCTGGGTAATATCCAGACAGTTCCCAATCAGACAGAGGGAACCATTGCATCTGAACATGGTCACATAGAGCTCAAGCTGAACCTGTGAGCCGTCCCTGGTCAGGGCGGTAACTTCAAGATGGGCATGTTCTCTCCATCCTGACATGATCTGTTCGAGGGTTTCCCTGACCTTTTCTGCATCAGGCATCTCAAACAGACCGGGGAGAGATTTTGTCCTGATTATTTCAGCCCGTGAATACCCGAATATCGCGGAAAAACGTGGATTAATGTAGAGGAACCGGTTATTCCGGATAAGAAACACCCCGACCAGTGACTTTTCTACCGGGTTTTTGAAATAATCCTCCATGTATGCCCGATACCTTGCTGCCCCTGCAAGCTCAGTCAGCATGGTGTATGCATAGAGCTCGGGATGTGCGAGATACTTTTTTGATTCGGTGTAAAACAGGGCAAGGTATCCCCATCGTTCATCTCCGGTTGTTACCGGGAGAAATACTGCAGAAGATACACCAAGGTGTTTCAATGCCTCCTGTTCGGATGGAGACGCATCATCAGAACTGATGAGAATATACTGACTATCTTCGTGGTCCATTCCCATTGCCCGGAGAAGACCAGCAAAAAGATCACGAAGGCCACTTGTGGCACCCTCTCCCTCGTTATCATGCCACCAGGTGATGAGATCCGGTCCCTCGGCTGCACTCTCTTCCCCGTGAATACAGGGATTTCCAATAAATGCTCCTGCCGCCCCGGTTACCTGACCCAATTCACCAAGGGTAGTCTTCATCTCGGCATAGAAATTCTCTCCCTTCAGGAGACGGCCGGCGGTTCTGCCAATCACTTCAAGGATCAGGTCTTTTCTCTGGATTGCGGCCTCTGCCCGTGCTTTCTCTACCAGGATGGTAATCTTGTGTGAAAGGTCCAGCACCTGGATTTCCAGGTCTTCTGCCTTGTTCTGGTAAAAATCAGCACCGGCATTTAATGCTTCTATTGCGGTCTCCTTGCTGTCATTGCCGGTGAGCATAATGAACGGAAGATTTGGAAATTTCTCCCTGATATGCCGAAGAAGAGTAATCCCGTCCATGTCAGGCATGTCAAAGTCAGAGATGACCACCTGAATGTCGTGATGCTCCAGGTAATCAAGTGCATCCTGACCGTCGAGACATACATGTACGGTGAATAAGCCGGTCTCTTCCAGGTAAAACTGGAAGATATTTGTGAGCTCCCGATTGTCATCAACAAAGAGTACGGGGATTATGGCGACCACCCGTTCAGATTGGTACGCATTTACCTGTAGCCTATATAAGGTTTAGGTATTTGTTTTCGGAGACGAATGAGTGATGAATTAAAAAAAAAGATTAGATCTTCAGGTCAATGCCGTATTTTTCTGCATTTGCATCGGCGATTGCCTGAATTTTTGCGATCTCCTCATCGTTGACGGCGGGTTTGAAGAGATGTGCAAACCGTTTCTGAACACGGAGATAATCTTCAACCGGTTTGCGTTTGACCTTCTTCACCTTCTCAACCTTTCCATTCACAATCTCATAGTTGACCCACAGCCCGGTCTCGATTGCCAGTTTGCCAATATCAATGGTCTTTGAGCCATCATAACCCCAACCGGTGCAACAGGGAGTATGGATTTGAATATAGCACGGGCCATCCGTGTTCACTGCCCGCTCCACCTTCTTGATGACATCATTCGGGTATGCAATCGAACAGGTTGCGACATAGGGTGCCCCATGTGCGGCAAGAATCTGTGGCATGTCCTTCTTTGGCCTGGAATTTCCAGTACTTTTCTTACCTGCCGGAGATGTGGTGGTACTGGCATCAAAGGGTGTTGCACCGGATCGCTGGATACCGGTGTTCATGTATGCCTCGTTATCATAGCAGATATAGGTGATATTGTGACCTCGTTCAAAGGCACCACTGATACACAGGACACCAATATCGAATGTGGCACCATCGCCGCAGATACACAGGACATGCTCATCCCGGCCCTGCCGCTTTAAGGCAGCTTCGACACCTGAAGCCACTGCTGCAGCATTCTGGAAGAGTGAGTGAATCCAGGGAACTTTCCATGCAGTCTGGGGATAGGGGGTGGAGAAGACTTCCATACACCCGGTTGAGGCACAAATAATGGATCGTTCTCCGGATCCTTTCAGAATTAATCTGGCTGCCAATGCAGGACCACACCCACCACAGGCACGGTGCCCACAGTCTACCAGTTCAAGGGATCTGTCAGCCATCTCAGATCAGCTCCTCACGAAGGCCAAGGAAGCAATCACCATTTCCAGCCTCAATTGCATCGGTCATCTTCTTTATATCCCCTATTGTGATATCCCGTCCACCAAGCCCTGCAACATAACTGAGAACCTGCACTGATGAATCACCAAGGGCATCCTTGATCTCATACCCGACGGCACCTTTCATCCGTGCCCCGATTGAGATATTCTTTTCCAATACTCCGACTTTCTTTATACCGGAAAGGGCTTTTTTAATGTCATCTGCAGGGAACGGACGGAAGGCACGGATCTTGAGAAGCCCGACCTTTCTTCCCTCTGCCCGCATTGCATCAACAGCGTCTTTGATGGTTCCACACACAGACCCCATGGCAACGATGGCAATCTCTGCATCATCAAGCCGGTATGCTTCGATAAGCTCACTGTAGTCCCGGCCAAATGTATCCTTGAACTCTTTTCCTGCCTGCTTTAAGACATCAAGAGCACGAACCATCGCCTGGTCTATCTCGTACCTGAACTCCATGTAGTAATCAGGAGTTGCGTACATGCCCATACTCAGGGGATCATCGGCATCCAGTTTGTTGACCGGAACATATGGCGGAAGATATGCCTGCACTTCCTTCTCTTCGGGAATGTCTACCGGCTCATAGGTGTGAGATATGATAAACCCATCAAAGCAGACAAAGACCGGCAGGAGAA
>CAYWHV010000038.1:7680-9000 GCA_964458045.1 uncultured Methanospirillum sp. | reverse complement strand
CTTTTCAAAGTCGGGCAAATCACCGCCCAAGCCTCCGGAATCTCCACCGGCTCATAGGTATGAGAGATGATAAACCCGTCAAAACAGACAAAGACCGGTAGGAGTATCCGGTGATCTTCAGCCACCTTGTATGCGAGAAGATGCAGATCAAAAGTCTCCTGCACGTCCTCTGCATAGAGCTGAATCCAGCCGGAGTCACGAAGACAGAGAGAATCCTGCTGATCATTCCAGATGGAAAGCGGGGCACTGACTGCACGGTTTGCAATTGACATGACAATGGGCTGTCTCATACCGGCAACATTGAAAACGACTTCTGCCATGAACAAAAGACCCTGTGATGAGGTAGCCGAGTACACCCGTGATCCCGCAGCGGAAGCTCCAAGAGCTGCTGACAGAGCGGAAAATTCACTTTCGACGCAGATATATTCACTATCCAGAACACCATCAGCCACCATCTCTGCAAGCCGCTCCACGATATGCGTCTGAGGAGTGATGGGGTATGCAGATATGACTTCAGGTTTTACGAGCCTGACTGCTTCTGCTATTGCATGGGAGCCTTCGAGAATCGCTTTCATTTATTTCTCCTCCGTTTCCATGGCGATGGCTTTTGCCGGGCATTCCTGGGCACACAGACCACACCCTTTACAGAAATCATAGTCAGGATTGTATTGATTGTCACCAGTCAGAACACATCCTTCCGGACAGACCAGCTGACACATCCCGCAGGACGTGCATTTGTCATGGTCAAAAGTCGGGCGGAAGACACGCCATGAACCGGTCTTGTTCTCCCGTGCCTCACCAGGAGCTGCTGCACATCCGATACGAAGTGCCATGATTTACGCACCTCCCTTGATCAGGTCAAATGCCTTCCGGCTGGCGGCTACGTTCTTTTCTGCCAGACTGCCGTGGAACCGTTCGCGGACTGCTTCTTCCAGTGCTTCCAGACTGATCTCTCCGGACGCTGCAGCAAATGCTCCCATCAGGGTGGTGTTTGTGATCGGAACACCAAGAACCTCAAGTGCAAGTTTGGTTGCATCAATCGGAATATATCTGACACCTTCCGGTATGGTGCCATGAATGTCCCCAACGGTATTAATGAGGATAATGCCTCCTTTCTTCATCCCGGAGAAGACATTTACATCCTTGATCAGGGTACTGTCCTGCACAATGACATAATCCGGTTCATAGACCTGGCTCCTGAGCCGGATTTTATCATCCGAGAACCTGACAAAAGCCTGGACCGGTGCACCCCGCCTCTCCACTCCGAATGCCGGAAAGGCTTGTGAGAATACTCCGCTCTTAAAGGCTGCAACGGCGATC
>CAYWHV010000038.1:0-7670 GCA_964458045.1 uncultured Methanospirillum sp. | reverse complement strand
CGACCCCTGACCACCTCTCCCATGGATCCTCAACTCTCTCAAGAAAATTCCCAGAATATTTTACACGATTAATCATATAAAATTACAGTCTGACCGGGATGCCGAGAATTTGTGTGACCTTTTTTGAAAATACGGCTTCTGCTATCCTTGAGAGCCCCTTAGCCGCCGTCCATTCATCCAGTACGAGAAGATCACAGGTGAGCAGACGGGCGATCTCATCTGATACTGACCCGGCCCTGCTTCCACATAACGCGACTGGTGCATTTGGAGCTAAAAGCCGCAGAGAGGCACATTCCATGGCAGCAAACATCGCAAGAGCAGCCTCACGGTCAGGATCCTCCAGGGTATCCCTGACGCCGGCGTGCAAAAACGCATCGTTCGCAGTCATCTGCCCGGCATCTATTGCCCGGATGGCATCAAGGTCCAGAGCGCCATGCACCCAGCCGGGAGCAAACAGACAGGCATCAAATCCTCCGATGATCCGGTCATCCTGAATCAGAAGCGTGACCGTATTGGAACTGATATCTGAAACGATACAGGTTGGGCCAAGATGGCACACAACCTCATATGCAAGACCAATCTTCTCAGGACTTGCCTGGTGTGAATAGACTTTGAACCGGGGATCCGTGTGCGACCCACGGTGCAGACCAGGGATTGCAACCGCCGGAATGCCACTCTCCCTGATGACGTCGAATACATGGGTGCCGCCACCGGTATGCTCTCCTGCTCCCTCACGACTTATAAGACCCCGGTTTTTCAGACTCGCAACCGGAGTGATGTCAGAGAAATTATCACCCATCGAATAGGTAACCGCAAACCCTTCTATCTCCTCCCCTCCGGTCAGATGCGAAAGGTCAGAGAGTTGAAACGAAACTGCTTCTGCCCGGGGAACTTTATACACCTTCTCTCCCCCGGCAAACCGCATAGCCGTCGTTCCATGATCTATCCCGACAAACATTGCTGTTATACATTTAGGTAGAAGGAAAGGGATATGAGTATGGATGCGCAGTATAGTGACCGGCGGTGCCGGGTTTATCGGGTCACACCTGGTAGACTATCTCGTCAGTGCCGGTGACGACGTAATAGTCATAGACTCCCTGATTTCCGGTGATCTGAACTCAATTAAAAGCCATATTGATGAGAAACGGATCACCCTCGTAAGCGCAGATCTCCTCTCTGATTCCTGGCAGGAACATCTGGCCGGTGCTGACCGGGTGTATCACCTTGCAGCAGATCCTGATGTGCGGGAGAGTTCGGTCGCTCCTGATAAACAACTGAATAATACCATCATCGCCACCCACCGGGTTCTTGAAGCGATGAGAAAGGCAGGAGTCCCGGAGATCGTCTTTACCTCAACATCCACCGTATACGGAGAGGCATCAGTCATCCCGACTCCGGAGTCATATACCCCGATGGAACCAGTCTCAGTCTACGGGGCCTCAAAACTTGCCAGTGAGGCACTCATATCAGCATACTGTCACAGTTTTTCCATGCGATCATGGATATTCAGGTTTGCAAATATTATCGGTGCCCGCTCAGGCCATGGTGTCATCACCGACTTTATCAGAAAACTCAATGCAAACCCACAGGAACTTGAGATCCTTGGAGACGGGAAGCAGACAAAGTCATACCTTGAGGTCAGGGAATGTATCAGGGCGATCATGTACGTGGTCGGTCATACCCATGATCCGGTCAATACCTACAATATCGGATCAGAGGACTGGATATCAGTAACCGAGATCGCCGATATCCTCTGCAGCGAGATGAAACTTTCACCAAAGTATCACTATACCGGCGGAAGCAGGGGATGGGTCGGTGATGTGCCAAAGATGCAGCTTGATATCAACAGACTCAAAGCACTCGGGTATGTCCCGAATATCACGAGCAAAGAGAGTGTCAGGATTGCCGTCCGGGCAGCACTGGAGTAACATGAAAAAGAAATATTGTATCGTTCTTGGCGATGGTATGGCAGACGAACCGCTTGCAGAGCTCTCCGGAATGACCCCGCTCGAGGCTGCCCATACCCCGAACATGGACTATATCGCCCGTGAAGGTGCCATGGGTCTCTTAAAGACCGTGCCTGACGGATATGCACCAGGCAGTGACATTGCCAATCTCTCCGTTCTTGGATATGATCCGGCTACATGCTATACCGGCCGGGGGGCTTTGGAAGCCGCAAGCATGGGGATTACTCTAGGGGATGATGATGTTGCGTACCGGTGCAACCTTGTAACCATCGATAATGACATCCTCGATGACTTTAATGCCGGTCATATCACCAGCGAGGAAGGGGCACAGCTTCTTGCATCCCTGAATAGCCACCTGTCAGGTATGGTCTGTCATCCGGGTATCAGCTATCGGAACCTTCTCATCTTCCCGGGAGGTCAGGGCTGTGAGTCTACCCCTCCCCATGATATTACCGGTCAGCAAGTACGGGATTATCTTCCGCAGGGACCGGATGCAGACCGGCTGCTTGAGGCGATGAGAATCAGCACAGAGGTCTTTCATGACCACCCGGTAAATCTGGACCGGATCAAAAGGGGAAAGAAACCAGCCACCTCAATCTGGCCCTGGTCAGGAGGGAAGCGTCCGGATATGAGATCATTTCAGGAGATGTCAGGGCTTTCTGGTGGTATCATATCGGCGGTGGATCTCCTGAACGGGATCGGAACCTATGCCGGGATGGAGATAATAAAAGTTCCCGGAGCAACCGGATTTATCGATACCGATTACCAGGCAAAGGCACGATATGCCATTGAGGCTTTAAAACGTCTTGACTTTCTCTTCATCCATGTCGAGGCTCCGGATGAGGCTGGACATATGGGAAGTATCGAGGAGAAGGTGAAAGCAATCGAGCGGGTTGATGAGATGATTGGAACCATCATGAAGGGATATAAAGGCCGTATTGCGGTTCTTCCGGATCATCCGACCCCAATCAGGATAAAGACCCACACCGCTGAACCGGTGCCCTTTGCAATCCTTGGAAAGGACAAAGACGAAACAACACGGTTTTCAGAGAAGGAAGGGGCAAAAGGGATGTATGGCCTGCTTGCCGGAACCGACCTTATCCCTCTTCTTATCTCTTAATTTTTCATACTTCTCTTTTTCATCACGGTCTGCACGTATTGAAACAGGGCAACGATTAGAATACCGGCGATGATACAGACCACAAGGTCCAACCCTGGCGGGGTTGATTCAGTTGCCCGGTCAAAGAGGAGCTTTGATGATCCCAGCATCAGCCCGGTCAGGATGGCAACAATGAGGTCATGATAATATTTGAGCAGGTACTTGAGCAGCCGGGTAAATGTCAGAATACCAAGGATACCCCCCGCAAGATAGGCACCAATATCAGGAAGTGCCAGGGTTTTCACGGCGTGCAGCATGTATTCATACTGGTTCATGAGGAGCGTGATATACGCCCCGGATATTCCTGGAAGGATCATGGCACACAGGGCAATAAACCCGGTGATAAAGAGGATTGGATAGGAATGACCAAGGGCAGCGGGGTTCAGCATCACAATACCCAGGCCCATGATAATACCCAGAATGAGAAAGATAAAACTCCCCGGGTACCGGCCTGGCAGGGGGGCAAAGAGCAGAACTGAAGATGCAAGGATCAGGCCAAAGAAAAATCCATTTGTCTGAACAGGATATTCCTGAAGCAGCCAGAGCATGACCCGAGATACCAGGAGAAATGCAGTACCGATACCAGCAGCAAGGACGATAAGAAAAATAACATCCATCTCTTCAAGTCTGGCTCTGAATGATGCAAGGTCCCACCTGATAAGATCCCGGATGATGAGCGGTGAGATATGGGCAACAGCTGCAATAAGCCGGCCATAAATTCCGGTGATGAACGCGACCGTTCCACCAGATACCCCTGGGATGATATCACAGATACCCATGAGGAGGCCTTTTACAAATATTGGCAGATATTCAGTAAGAAATGTTTTGACGTGCATACGTGCCCATATTATTCGTTCTTCAGCTATTTCCATGTACTGAAGTTCAGATATGGCACGAGAGAAAAAAAATTCAAAAATTCATGAAAGGAACGAAATATTTTTGTTTTTACGCCTGCATCTATGAAGTGCAAGTGATATCATAGAGAATCAGAAAAAAGGGAAAAGCCAATGACCCTGAAGAATATGCTGATGTGGGATGAGACCCTGTTTCGGGATCCGGACGTATTTGAGATAGATTACATCCCCGATCAGTTCAATTACCGTGAGTCCCAGATGCGGGAACTGGCTTTTCTCCTTCGGCCGGGGATCAAAGGATCGAGGCCACTGAATGCCACAATAAAAGGGACGCCCGGAACCGGAAAAACCACATCGGTCAAGAAGATCTTTGCCGATATCGGTGAGATAAAGTCAAAGATGATCCCGGTTCACATCAACTGCCAGGCTGAGAATACGAGGTTTATGATCCTCTCCCAGATCTACCGGCAGATAGCAGGGCATAACCCCTCTGCTGCAGGGAACTCCTATAAACGGGTCTTTGAATCCATCGCTGATATTCTGCTCACCGAGGACCGGGTCCTCCTTATCGCCCTTGACGATGCGAATTACCTCCTTTTCGAGAATGAACTCAATAATATCCTGTATTTGCTCCTGCGATCTCATGAAACATATCCGGGCACCAGGATTGGGGTCATGGTTATCATATCTGATATGGATGTAGATCTCTCCCGCGAACTTGATATCAGGGTTACGTCGGTTTTCTCACCGACTGAGGTGTATTTTCCGCCATATTCCGTCGAAGAGACCTTTCAGATCTTAAAGGAGCGGGTCCAGCAGGGACTGTACCCAGGAGTCCTGTCTGACAAGAATTTGGATCTCATTGTGGATCATACCCTCCGGTCAGGAGACATGCGGGTGGGGATTGATATGATCAAGCGGGCGGGTCTCAATGCAGAGAAGGATGCGATGCGGGAGATCGACGAAGAGCATATTCACGAAGCGTATAAGATATCCCGGTTTCTCCATCTCAAATACTCCATCGCTGCCCTGCGTCGCGAGGAGAAGGATCTCCTGCGTTTACTTGTTGATTTATCCAGGAAAGATGAACAGCTGACTTCCGGTCAGGTATATACCATAGTGAAAAAGAAACTCAAACTCGGATATACGATTTATTACGAGGCGCTCCGAAAACTGGACACCCTCCGCCTTATTAACCTGGAATTCCGGGATGGGAGGGGGAGGACGCGCCTTATTAACCTTCGCTACGATCCGGATAAAATCCTGTTCTATCTATAAAAATCCCCCGAAGGGCTAAAACGAAGAGTTCAATACCGCTGCATCAGAGATGTAATGGTACTCCACGGGGGTTCGAACATGATTAGCGTTAATGAATTAGCACTTGAGATATTCGATAATCTTGCTAACTATTCAGAAGATTTCAATGTCGCATACCATGAACTTGACAACGGCGCAAAGATAGTTGACTGTGGTGTATCTGTTCCTGGCGGATACGCAGCAGGACGGGCCTTCACTGAGATCTGTATGGGGGGTCTTGGTGAGGTTAATTTCAGAATGGGACAGATAAAGCATGTTCCCATGCCATTCATTGAGGTCTCCACTGACTACCCCGCGATCTCATGTCTTGGAGCACAAAAGGCAGGATGGACCGTGAAGGCAGGCAACTATTTCGCCATGGGATCTGGCCCGGCACGTGCCCTCGCCCTTAAACCAAAACACACCTTCGAAGTCATCGGGTACGAAGACGAAAGTGACGACGCAGTCATTGCCCTTGAGTCTGACCACCTGCCCAATGGCGAAGTCATGGACAAGATTGCAAAGGACTGTGGCATTGATGTAGAGAACCTCTGTGCCGTCGTTGCACCAACCGCATCACTGGTTGGATCCATTCAGGTCTGTGGCCGGTGTGTTGAGACCGCCGTTTACAAACTGAATGAACTCGGGTTTGATACCAGAAAGATAACCGCAGCAATGGGAACAGCTCCGATTCCACCGGTTAAGGCCGATGCAACCAAGGCAATGGGAACGACCAATGACGCTACCATCTATCATGGTCAGATAAGCCTTACCATGAAGGCCCCCGATATTGTCGACTTCCTTGACAAAATACCAAGCAACAAATCCAAAGGATATGGGAAGCCATTCTATGAGATCTTCAAGGAAGCAAACTTTGACTTTTACCAGATCGACACGTCACTCTTCTCCCCGGCAGAAGTTACCATCAACGAACTGACCGAAGGAAAGGTATACCACGTCGGTGAAGTAAACCCGGATGTGACCCTAAAGTCATTCGGATTTATTTAATCTTTTTTTCAATCAGAACGTAATAAAAAAGTTATGCGGAGATTCCAAGAGCACCTGTCAGCTCTTCGAGTGGAATCCCATGGGCTGCTGCTGCTTCTGCAACGGTCTCTCCCCTGCTGATTGCACAACCGACACAGCCCATACCAAACCGGGCAAATATCGCAGCTGCATCTGGTTTTTCCTGCAGTACTTCAAGGATTGTAGAATCTTTGGACAATGCCATATGCTCATAGGTACGATAGGTCACGAATAAAAGGATAACGATCTCACCTGATTCAATCCTGAATTGAGTACTATAAAAAGATCCTTTACCATATATTACAATAGAACGGCACGAAAGCCCTGATGATACCATGCTCTGGATTTCAACCACCTGTATGCGGGAGACACCGCTTGACATCGCACTTGAAAGTCTTGGCTCCTTAACACGGGGGGTTGATATCGTTGACGGCGGTGTTCATCGCATCCCCGCAGTGAGTCTTCTTGAATCGTTTCCGTATAAGTATATGATCCGGCTGCCACAGCGGGATATTAACCTGGCCAGTATTCTTGAACCGGTCAGGCAGGCAGCGGTGGCTGTCATCACCGAACGGTTTGAGTTTGCCTCGGAGATTGGAGCTGAAGTCATTGTTGATCCAGGGTTTGTCACATCACCGGCAGATAAAGCCCATGCGAAACGGCAACTGGCACGATCCTGTGTGGATATCATCAAGGCGGCAGATGAATTCGGTATCCGGTTTTTATTCAGGAACATGGGAAGGAGAGACGGAAACATGGTCAGGTATCCTGAAGATCTCAACATCATCACCCAGGTTCCCCTGGCCCTTGACATCGGGCATGCCCATGTGAATGGATGCCTCCCCCGGTTCCTCCATGAAGCAGCCAGCCGGTGCCTGTACCTGTATGACTGCAGGGAGTTTTCCGAAGAGCACCTTGAGATTGGCAGGGGATCCATACACTTTGAACAAGTGGCGGCGAGCATGTTTGCAAACGGAGCAAGGGGAGTGATTGATGCTCCGACAATCAGGGCAGCCCATAACAGTCTGATTGCTCTGAGACGATATGGAATCGGATAACAAAGAATGACAGAATACACACTCTATTCATGGAATGTAAACGGGCTCAGGGCTGTCAGCAGTAAAGAGGTACTTCCCGGAGTCCGGTTCCCCGGCCTTCCGGCACATGAGGGTCTGGACATCCTCTGCCTGCAGGAGACAAAGGCAGATGCACATTCCTTAAAGCCTGATATTACCCGGATACCAGAGTACTTCTTCTTTATCAACCCGGCTGAGCGGAAAGGATACAGTGGTGTTGCGATGTACTCCAGGACCGAACCGGAATCGATTGAACTGGGGGGACTCTCTCCTGAGTTTGATACTGAAGGCC
>CAYWHV010000037.1:0-12603 GCA_964458045.1 uncultured Methanospirillum sp. | reverse complement strand
CGGCCCTGATCACCTGCATTCCCCAGTTCTCCTCCTTCACCCGTGGGAGGGCATCTAGGAGCAGGTCCGGTCCCTTCTGGTATGCCATCCGTCCGATGTAGAGGATGGTCGGTGCATAGGGGTGTATTCCCATTTCAGCTTTTAATGCACCCTGATCAAGGTCAACATCAAACTGTTCAGGGATGACCCCGTTTGGAAAGACACGGATCTTCCAGTCAGGAACCTGATACAGGTTCATTACCTCTTCACGGAGAACATTGCTGACGGTTGTGACCTGACGTGCAATCAGGCCTGCATACCATTCCTTGCCGCATATTTCATGGTATTCCCACCAACTCCCGTGTTCATTGCCATTTCGTCCATACTCGGTCGAATGGTACGTGAAGATGGTATTTCGGTCCTTAAGGAGATGTAATGCCTCAGTGACATGCCAGTCATGAAAGTGAAGAATGTCAAAGGGAGTCCCATCATACTCCCTGAACCGGTTCACCATGGCATGACTCATATTCCGACAGTATTCGACGATATTTCCCCCTTCCGGATGTACCCCATGGTACTGCACACCGTTGAAGGAAAAATCGCAATCCCCTCTGGTAAAAAAATGAACCTCGTTTCTTTTTGCAAGCTCCTGCGCTAAGTATGTTGCTGCGTTCGCAAGTCCGCCCACCCGTTCGGAGTACAACGACTCCCAACAGAAGAATGCTATCTTTTTTCGCTCCACGTATATGCTCCCTGATGTATCACCCGGCAGAAATTTCTACCGTTTTTTACGGAATGTTCGATGTCGGTTGTGTGTTTTGCTCTGCTTTGAAGGTTTTACATTGCCATCTTGTCCACTGCCCCCTCATGAGGGCAGAACAGACTTCACTAGGTCACGATAATATATATATGTACTTATTTGCCGTACATTAAAAAGTCGAAATTGTCATATCTTGTTTCGATCATCCCATAGAGCGCTTCATACTGCTTTTCAGACTCATCATACGGGATCATACGAAAAAAACCTTAATTTCAGCAATCATTGAATTCATACAATAATGTATATATATGTACATCAACTTACATGTATGATCATGATGAGCCAGATATTTCATAAGGTGATGCCGGTGGAATGGATACTGCCATGATGGCGGGCCGTTCAGATGGGATTTTTCCGTTCCATGCATACGAGGAAATCGCCAGGTACGCTGAAAACACGACCTATATACCGGTTTTTCTCCCGATACCGGAGCCAACTGCAGATCCTGGAGAACTCTATGCAGCGATGTCCCAGGAACCCGGATTTCTCCTTGAGTCAATGGAGGGTGTTCCGAAACGTGCAGTCAGATCAATTATCGGGAAAAACCCGCTAGCAACGTTCTCAATATCAGATACATGTTCAGTATCCGGCCAGGAAGCAGAGATCTTTGACCATCTGCTCCAGAACCAGGAGGTCTCCTCCCCGACCGATGTACTCCGGATAATACAGAGGATGATATCGGCATATTCACCTGATGCATGCACATTTTCCGGAGGCATGGCAGGGTACTGCCGGTATGATCTCGTGCGAGACATTACCGCCGGGATGGTCCAGGCAGGACAGGAGGAGGGACCGGTTATCAGACTCATGGTCCCGGGAGATCTCATAATTTTTGATCATGTTACCCACTCCTGTCTGCTTATTGCAGGAACGTTCATCCAAAACGGGGATGATGTTCAGAAAAAATATGATGACGCGGTCAAAAGAGTGCGAAAATTACAAGAGGAGATTGCCAGCCTGAAAAGAGGTGCACCAATCCCTCCATTCACTCAGGAGACGATGCATCTCCCGGACCATGACCGGGACATATATGAACAGGCCGTGGAGCAGGCCCTGGAATATATAAGGGCGGGAGATATCTTTCAGGTCGTCCTTTCACGAAGGTTCTCACTCCCGTATTCTGCTGATCCGTACCGGATTTACCAGGTCCTTCGGACGATTAACCCCTCACCGTACCTGTATTATTTTAACTATGGTGATGAGGCCATCGTTGGATCAAGCCCGGAGATGCTGGTAAAGACTGAAGGCAAGACGGTCATGACCGTTCCCATTGCCGGGACACGGCCACGGGGAAAGACCGAAGCTGAGGATGCACAGCTTGCAGAAGAACTTCTGGCTGACCCCAAGGAGCGGGCCGAGCACCTGATGCTGGTGGACCTTGCACGAAATGACATCGGCAGGGTATCAGAGTTTGGAACCGTAAAGGTCCCGGATTTTATGTCCATTGACAAATTTTCCCATGTCCAGCACATCACCTCCGTAGTAACCGGAGAACTCCAGGAAGAAAAAGGGCCGGTGGATGCACTGGAAGCATGTTTTCCGGCAGGGACCGTGAGCGGTGCACCAAAGATCCGTGCCATGCAGATAATCCAGGAATTAGAACCGATTTCCCGTGGAATTTATTCAGGGGCCGTCGGTTACCTTGGATTTGACGGGCTGATGGAGTTTGCCATCGCAATCAGAACAGTAATTGTAAAAAATAACATTGCAACCTGTCAGGCCGGTGCCGGCATAGTCGCAGACTCAGTGCCGTCCAAAGAGTTTGACGAGACACAGGCAAAGGCAGGAGCTATGGCACAGGCAGTATTCACCGCAGGAAGATTACCATGAAGGTCGTTATCGTTGATTGTTTTGACAGTTTCACCTACAATCTCTATCAGCTGGTCGGATCCCTTGGTACAGAGCCAGTTCCGATCACCTGTAATAATCCAATAGAAACCATCCAGAAAGCAGATCCAGACCGGATTATCCTCTCACCAGGACCGGGAACCCCAAAGGATTCCGGCGTATGCAGGGAGGTAATAGAAGCATACATGGGACAGGTTCCTATCCTTGGCGTATGTCTTGGGCACCAGACCATCATCGATACCCTGGGAGGTGTTATCAGGCAGATGAACCGGCCGGTGCATGGGATGACCAGTGAGATCCATACCACCGGAGAAGGAATATTCGATGGTGTTCCAAAATCCTTTCCCGCTGCCAGGTACCATTCCCTCACCGCCGAGCCAAAATCCCTTCCGTCGGTTTTGACCGTGACCGCAACAACACAGGATGATCAGACGATTATGGCAGTTGCACACCGGAAACATCCGGTATTTGGCCTGCAGTTTCACCCGGAAAGTGTCATGACACCGGCAGGCCGGACCATCATGAAAAATTTCCTCATGTTCGGAGGTGAGTGCTGATGATACAGAGCACCATCAGGAAAGTGATCAGCATGCAGGATCTTGCACCAGACGAGGCACGAGATCTGATGACCTCGATTGCAGATGGAAACGTGACCGATGCACAGATTGGATCCATCCTTACCGCCCTTTCCATGAAGGGCGTGACCGCCCATGAGATCACCGCCTTTGCCCATGTGCTCAGGGACCGGGCAGTTCAGCTCAAAACCGATGATACAGGCACCTTTGTTGATACCTGCGGAACCGGTGGAGACGGGGCACAGACCTTTAACATCAGTACCGCCGCAGCCCTGGTCGCAGCATCAGCCGGTGTCAGGGTTGTCAAACACGGGAACCGTGGTGTTTCAAGCAGATCAGGATCGGCAGATGTCCTCGAAGCCCTTGGAATTCCAATCACCCTGACACCGGAGCAGGCAGCAGCATCAGTCTCATCCCATAACATTGCCTTCCTGTTTGCCCCCGGCTATCACCCCGCCATCGGGAGGGTTGCGTCAGCACGACGGGAGATCGGGTTCTTCTCGGTCTTTAACATCCTTGGCCCGCTCCTCAACCCTGCAGGAGCATCAGCCAGATTGATCGGGGTTGGTGACACGAGGCATATCCCCTCCATTACCGGAGCACTCACAAACCTGGGGGTCTCCCATGCCATGGTGGTTCATGGAGACGGAACTGATGAGATTACTATCACCGGTGAGACCGAGGTTCATGAATTACATGAGGGAACCATCTGCAGATACACCCTCAGACCGGAAGAGTTCGGAATTACCCGGGTCTCGCGGGAAGCCATCGCAGGAGGAAGCCCTACAGAGAATGCAGAGATTATCATGGACATCTTCTCAGGAAAGACCGGTCCCTGCCGGGATATCGTGCTCCTGAATGCGGCGGCGGCGATATACCTGGGAGAAAAAGCCACCTGCATCTATGATGGGTTTAGAATTGCCAGGGATGTTATCGACTCCGGGCAGGCATACCGGCTTGTAGAATCACTCAGGGGAACACTATGATCCTTGACGAGATTGTCGCATCAGCCCACCGCCGGGCATCTGAACTCCCCGGCTCCTTTCAGACATCCACCCATACTCCTCTCAGTCTCAAAGAAGCAATCATGCAGAAACGGAGAGCACATGCACATCCGGTTATCGCAGAACTCAAGTTTGCATCCCCGTCCCGGGGCGTCATCAGAAGAGGGGCAAGCCCGGAGGATGTTGCAACCGAGCTTGTGCATGGAGGGTGCTGTGCTCTCTCGGTCCTGACCGAGCCTGAGTACTTTTCCGGGTGTTCAGGCACCATCCCGGCCATCAGGGACCGGGTGACGGTTCCAATCCTGAGAAAGGACTTCATCGTGCATGAGCAGCAGCTGGATGAAACCAGGGCTCTTGGAGCAGATGCAGTCCTTCTCATTGCCGGCGTTCTTGGAGAAGAGACCGGATACTTTGTAGATGAAACAAAAAAACGCGGTCTTGAACCCCTGCTGGAAGTGCATACCAGGCAGGAGGCACGAATGGCAGTCGATACCGGCGCAGAACTTATCGGGGTTAATAACCGCGACCTGCGGACCTTCAAAACCGATCTGTCGACAACCAGACGGATTGCTCCCCTGATTCATCAGGCAGACAAGACCGTCGTGTCTCTGAGCGGGATGATCTGGCCATGTGATATCAGGTTTATGAGCCATTACGCAGACGGGTTTCTTATTGGATCAAGTATAATGTCCTCAAAGAATCCAGGAAAAAAAGTGGAGGGATTGGTATACGCATAAAGATCTGTGGAATCACAAAACCTGAAGATGCACGCCTTGCAGACCAGGCAGGAGCCGATGCTATCGGAGTCGTCCTCTTCTCGAATTCACCCCGAGAGGTATCAGTGCAGAGAGCTGCAGAGATCTTCAGGGCCGCCGGACCGTACATGGGACGGGTGTGTGTATCCCATACAAGCTCAGTTCAGGAACTTGCACAGATGCTTACCCTTCAGCCAACGGCCATTCAGATATCCCATCCGCATATCCTCCCTTCGTACCGGCCATACCAGGTTATCAGGGTTATACAGCCGGGAGATCCAGTGCCTGAGAATACCGATGCCGTGATTGTTGACGCCAGCATGGGGAAAGGAACCCTCTACGATCACGATTACGCACAATCAATCATATCTATGTCAAAAATACCAGTCATACTTGCCGGGGGATTAACCCCGGATAATGTTAAAGAAGCAGTTCGATTACGACCATATGCCGTTGATGTTGCATCTGGTGTTGAATCATCACCAGGAATCAAAGATGCCAGCAAAGTCATGGGATTTGTGAAAAACGCAACGGAGGCAACCCATGCAGCTTAATACCCGGCTTGGGGAGTATGGGGGATGTTTTGTCCCGGAAACCCTCATGGGAGCACTTGAAGAACTGGAAGACGCATTCCTGAAGATCTTCCCGGCAGCCGCATTTCAAAAGGAGCTGAGCGAATACCTGACCACCTACGCCGGTCGGGAAACCCCTCTGACCTTATGTAAAAACATGTCACGGGATCTTGGCTGCACGGTGTATCTCAAGCGTGAGGATCTCCTCCATTCCGGTGCCCATAAGATGAACAATGCACTCGGCCAGGCACTCCTAGCCAGACACATGGGCAAAAGGCGGCTCATTGCAGAGACCGGTGCAGGCCAGCACGGAGTTGCAACCGCCATCGCCGGAGCAGTCCTTGGCCTTGAGGTTGACGTGTTCATGGGTGAAGTTGACATTGCACGCCAGGCCCTCAATGTTGCCAGGATGAATATGATGGGAGCACGGGTCATCCCGGTTACCTGCGGAACCCGGACGCTCAAAGACGCCATGAACGAGGCCCTCCGTGACTGGGTTGCCCGGGTGCTTGACACCCATTATCTCATCGGGACCGTTGCCGGACCACACCCCTACCCTACCCTGGTCAGGGATCTGCAGCGGGTTATCGGTGACGAGACGAAAAAGCAGATATTGGCAGCTGAAGGAAGGCTTCCTGATGTCATTATCGCCTGTATCGGGGGAGGGTCCAATGCCATCGGGATCTTTCATCCATTCATCGAAGATACGGAAGTGAGGATGTACGGGGTTGAGGCAGGAGGAGAGGGCCTTCTAAAGAAACATGGGGCCTCACTCTGCGGAGGAAAACCAGGTGTCCTTCATGGGAATTATTCCTACCTTCTTCAGGATGCATTCGGCCAGATAATTGAGTCACACTCAGTATCAGCCGGTCTTGACTACCCTGGTGTCGGTCCGGAACATGCGATGCACAAGGATTCAGGCAGGATTTCATACACGGCAATTACTGATACCGAGGCACTTGAGGCATTCCTGTACCTTTCAAGGATGGAAGGGATTGTCCCGGCACTGGAATCCTCTCATGCTGTCGCCTTTGCACGAAAACTGGCACCTGAATTATCAAAAGATACCATCCTGGTGATAAACCTCTCCGGACGGGGAGATAAGGATGTTGAAACCGTGATTAAATACATGGAGGGGAAGCAATGAACCGGCTAAAAGCGGCATTTGAAACCCGCAAAAAAAGCCTTCTCATGACCTTCACCGTCGCAGGAGATCCTGACTTTGCAACCAGTCTTGAGATCATAAAGGCACTTGAGAATGGAGGAGCGGACATCATCGAACTCGGCCTTCCGTTCTCGGATCCGGTTGCCGACGGGCCGGTCATCCAGCAGGCAGACCAGCGGGCACTTACATCAGGAATGAACACCGACCGGTTCTTTGACCTGGTCAGGGAGATTCGGAAGAGTTCTGACATCCCTCTTGTCGTTCTCACCTATACGAACCTGATCCTGCAGCGGGATATCAAAAAATTCTACCAGGATGCAGCAGATGCCGGTATTGACGCCGTGGTTGTTGCAGACCTCCCATTCGAGGAGGCAGAACAGTATATCGCCGCCGCAGAAGCTGCAGGGGTCGCCCCGGTCATGATGGTCAGCACGACCACCTCACCTGAACGCCTCTCAAAAATCCTGACCGTGCAGAGTGGATTTATCTACCTGGTCGCTGCACTTGGCGTTACCGGCATGCGACAGAAAACTGACCCGGTGGCACGAAAACTGCTGACCGATCTCAAAAGCAAAACAGACATTCCCATTGCCCCCGGATTTGGCATCTCTGACGGGGAGCAGGTCAGAGAATGGGCAGATGCAGGAGCCGATGCGGTCATCGTAGGTTCGGCCCTGGTCAGAAAAATCGAGGCATGCCTTGGAAAGCCTGATACCCTGATCCCCGAAATCACGGCATTCGTGCAATCACTGAGCCAGTAATCAGGAGACACTGCAACATCCGTCACGGGTGAGCGGAAGGCAGATCATAAACCGGGAACCGGTATCCTTCCCGTCACTCTCCACCCACACTTTTCCTCCATAGCACTCCATCACCCGTTTTACAATGGAAAGCCCAAGACCGGATGACTGACGGTCATGCCTGGACTGGTCGGCCATGTAAAACTCATCAAATACATGAAGTGCCTCTTCCCTCGTCAGACCGATCCCGGTATCCTCAAAGGTGAGGATAACCGCCTGATCATCAACATGGGAATAGATCCTGATTGTGCCATTGTTCCGGGTGTACTTGATGGCATTACTGAGGAGGTTTTCAAATACTGATGAAGCATCCCGGTTAGAAAAACTCACAGACAGATCATCAGGAACCTCCACTTCCACCGTGAGATTTTTCTGCTCGACAAAGAGCCAGTGTTTCTCCACCGCCTGACGAATAAGAGCCGCCGGGTGGATCATCTCAAATTCGATCACTCCTTCCTGCCGGCTGAGTCGTGCCAGGGTGAGGATCTTCTCTATCTGTTCCCGGATTGAGTACACTGACCGAAGAAGAACCCCATAGAGTTCACGTTTCTCGATGTTCTGCTCCTCATGAAGAAGCGTTGGAAGCAGGGCAATCAAAGGGGTCAGGGGCGTCTTCAGATCATGTCCAAGCTGGTTGATAAAATCGTCTTTTTGTTTCAGGAGCCGGTTTACTTCATCGGTCCGTTCCCTGACACGATCATCAAGTTCCCGGTTCATCCCGATCAGCCGGTTCGTTAAAAAGTCAAGTTCATGGTTTTTATCTTCCAGGGCCTGGGCATACCCCTTAAGCTGGGCTTCTGCATCTTTTCGTGCCCTGATATCTCTGGCAATCACCAGTATGGCCGGCCTTCCCCGGTAGCTGATAGCCATGGTCGAGACCTCGACCTGCAGAACCTCCCCGGTATGACTGATAAAACATTCTTCTTCAGGGGGATTTAACCCCGTTCCTGAAAATGATGCTGATACCCGGGAGGTGACAAGAGGAATGTAATCCGGGTGAACATAGGCCAGGGGATCCTGACCAAGTACCTCCTCCTCCGATTCAGCACCAAACAACGTGACACCGGCAGGATTTGCATAGAGGATCTGCTTTCCGTCATGCACAAAAATTGGATCAGGAGAAAGTTCAACCAGAGTCCGGTACCGTTCCTCGCTCTCACGAAGGGCCTGGTTGACCTGCATCAGTTCACCGGTCCGTTCAGTAACCAGGACCTCAAGTTCCTCACGGGATTTTTTGAGTTCTTCTTCTGCCTTCTTTCTGGTTGTAATATCCCTGATACATTCTATCGCACCAACTATCTCACCTTCAGGATTTCGGAGCGGAGAAGCGACCCCCCACAGGTACATCGCCTCTGTCCCTGCACCGCTCATGTACGCCTCACCGATGATGACATCCCCCTCCCGGTGGAGATTCATATACTTCTCCTGGGTGACCTCATCAGGCTGTAATGCAAGATCTACAAGGATCGGCCTTCTGTCACCATAAAAGGGGACCGAATATGCATGGTTCCCTTGTCCAAGCATATCCTCTGCCGCAATCCCGGTCAGGGTGACAATGGCACGGTTCCAGAATATCACCTCTCCTTTCTTATTGATAACCACCGTTGCATCAGGGAAGAAGTCAATGACATCAGCCAGTTGTTGTTTTGATTCCCTGATATCATCCTCGGCTTTTTTCCGCTCCGAGATGTCGATGATGACACCACGAAGACCGACCACCACCCCATTCTCAATAACTGCTGTGGAATGGATAATAACAGGAAATTCAGTGCCATCAGGTCGGATTGCCGTATACTCATGCGGTTTTGAGGGAGCACCTTCGATGACACCCCGGATAATTTCAGCAGCCTGTACCCGATCCCCGGGAATCAGAAAGTCAAGGACATTTTTGTCATCAAGTGGATGGTCAGGCTCATACCCGAATATCGTATACGCCTGATGATTGACATAGGTGATACTCCCATGAAGGGAGCACTCAAAGACACCTTCAGGGAGGAGATCGGCAAGGTCCTTATACCGTTTTTTGCTCTCCCTGAGCATCTCCTGGGATTCACGTAACTCCTCAAGACGAAACTTCAGTTCTTCTCCTGATGCGATAAGCTCCTCATATGCAGCACTCAGATCAATATTCCGCTGCTCAAGTTCATTCTCAGCCAGGATGCGTTCGGTAATGTCCCGGATGATGGCCTGGTAATAAACGGAGCCCCCTACCTCAAGCCTGCTGACACTCATCTCGGCATCAAATACCGAACCGTCAAACCGGCGAAACTTCCAGGTGACAAAGGCTCCATCTTCCTGTAAGGCAGTCCGGAGTAATGCCCCTGCCTTATCCCTGGTCCTGCTCCCTTCCGGTTGTACCTCCGGTGCCAGCTGGGTAAAATCAGACCCTATCATCCGGCTCTTATCAGCATGAAACAAGGCTGCAGCCTGATTATTACAGTCAACGATGGTAAAATCGGAGAGAAGGAGAATCCCGTCAAATGCCGTCTCAAATAACCGCCTGAACTTCTCTTCATTCTCTAACAGGGCTTTTTGTGCAGACTCGGCATGGACAGCCTGGCGGATCTTGTGGGCAAGCTCTGCAAAGAGAGATGGCGGATCCCCGCCTTTTTGCAGATAAAAAGTTGCGCCTTCGTTAATCGCCTCAATGACGACCTCTTCCCTTCCCTTTCCGGTAAAAAGAATAAACGGAATGTTCGCCCCTTTCTCACGGTACGCCCGTAAGAGATCCATGCCGGACATCCCGGGCATGTAATAATCAGAGACAACGATCTCAAAAGAGCCGGACAGAATCATTTCAAGCGCTTTGAACCCGGACCGTACGGTTGTGACGGTAAAGCCTTCCATCCTCTCCAGGTATAACTTAAAAAACCCGCAGAAGGATTCGTCATCATCAACGTACAGGACTGAGATCATTGGCTCTGTAATCTACCTGATACAACTGTAGGACATTAATTCATATCAAGGTGCGGACATCGTGCAGCCCGGTAGTGGGATAATGAACTTCTTAAAGATCAGAGATGCATGGTATCATCATGAAATATGGATGGGTGCTGTTCCTTCTTGTGATGATGACAGGGTTCTGGCCGGCTGCTGCATCCCCGGTAGAAGAACTGGCAGCACAGGGAAATATGCTCTATGATCAGGACCAGTACGAAGAAGCTCTCATCATTCTTGATCAGGCCCTCGCCATCGACCCCGACCATCTCGAGGCATTAAACGGGAAAGGAAAGACCCTGAAAAGTCTGGGAAGGTATGAGGAGGCTATTGCCCAATATGAAAAGGCAATCACCGTTGATCCAACCTATAAGAAAGCCTGGAACAACAAGGGAATCGCCCTGACCTATCTTGAGAAATATGATGACGCCATCGCAATGTTTGATGAATCACTCAGGCTTGATCCTGAATATGGGAAGGCATACAGCAACCGGGCCTGGTGTCTGAATCTTGCCGGACGATATGAAGAGGCCCTGGCTTCGGCTGATAATGCAACAATCTGGGAGCCATCATATGCCCGTGGCTGGAGTAACCGGGGTGATGCCCTCTTTGCCCTTGGCAGATATGCTGATGCTGTGGTGTCCTATGATACTGCGCTTATTCTGGACCCCGGACTTCTGGATGCCCAGCAGGGAAAAGATAAAGCAATCGCAAAGATGTCATAACCGGCTCACTCCTTTTTTCGCTTATCAGGCCCGCACAATACCCTGCACGGTATAGATACCATTACGGAAAAACCAAACGCAAACCAGATACCCTACCGAACGAAACCATACATATGAAAATTCAGGCAGTCCTTTTGCTTCTTATCATGTTTCTCCTGGTACCCGGGGGCGTGGTATCTGAAGAAAACCAGTCTGCACAGAATAATACGACGAGTGCAAACCTGACTGATGAGACCATAATTCCTGATATTTCCCCACAGGAAAAACTGATGAACCGGGCCTTTGAGGCACGTGCATTTGCACTCGAAAAGGGAAAGGATGCAGCACTGGCAGCGTTTTCCGATCCGGCCGGACAGTTGAACACTGAGGGCATGGTCATTCTTGCATACGATACCGACGGAGTCCTTCTTGCGGACAGTACACGGCCGGGCGATGTCGGTTCCCGATTTATTGCAGATGACCACGACGCCGGACAGATCAGGATGATGCGGGATCTTGCAACCACCGGCGGAGGACTCTATATTGACGCCGCAACAGGAAATTACTGGTTTGTATCAGATATTGACGGCAGCTGGTGGATCTGTGCAGCGATAAGCCGGAATACTGGCAAACAGGCCTGAATCCAGAGATCCTAAGGAACTCTTATGATTTCTATAAGGAAGCGGAGTATCGGACAGGCCCATGAAGAAGTTATCAGAGAGATTGCCAGGCGGTGTGAAGGGCAGGTCAGGGTAACTGAAGACGGTGAATATACCTGGGATCCGGAAGAGCCGATCTGCATTCACGTGGAAGAGCCATTTGCAGAGCCAATGCGTTCAGGGGCGTCTCTTTTTGGAGAGAAATTCTCTGAACAATACCAGGCGTCCCTCTATACAGTTACACCGCGCCGTGACGACGGGACGGATGCAGTATATACCTATGGAAACCGGCTTCGGGATTATCCGAAAGCAGAGGTTGGAATTGTCAGAAAGTCCGGCGGAACAGTTAAAAATGCTATCGATGCTCTCTTTAAAAAACTGGGATATGTTCCGGCAGAGGCATGCGGGGAGTTAGTCTGGAAGGGTGACGGACGATATGGAGGTATTGACCAGATACAGGAGAGCATCATAAACCGGCTGATCCAAACCCCGGAAAGCCGTCGTGCAATCTCGATAACCTGGTTTCCGGCCCAGGATATCGCTGCCGATGAACCCCCCTGTCTGCAGATTGTGCAGTGCGTCATCGATAAAAATCATCATCTGAACCTGATTTGTGTATTCAGAAGCAATGACATGCTATCAGCATGGGGGCAGAACGCATACGGTCTTGCCCATCTCCAGAAATTTATCTGTGAGCAGATAAACCTGAAAAGAAGAAACGATGAGAAACAAGTCTCACAGGGATGGCTTGAAACGATCAGTATCTCGGCACATATGTACTTTCA
>CAYWHV010000036.1:0-12663 GCA_964458045.1 uncultured Methanospirillum sp. | reverse complement strand
TGTGAGAGTACTGAATGTTCAGTTCTGATACCTTTTTCGAAAGCTCCAGGATGATCCGTTCCGCTCCCTTTTTCCCAAGACCCTGGACCTGTGATAAAACCTCAGGTTTTTTGGATGTTATGGCATCACAGATTTCAGGAAGAGATAACCTGCTGATGATAGCAAGTCCGGTCTGTGGTCCGATATGAGAGACTGAAATGAGGAGACGAAACATCTCTGTCTCTTCGTGAGTGAAAAAACCATACAGCTGCATAAGATCCTGGCGGATGATAAGTTCTGTATACAATATTATCTCTTCATCTTTTGTGAAAGAGGAGAGCACAGATTCCGGAACACGTATGCGATACCCGATTCCTCCGGCCTCAACAAGGACCGATCCTGTTTCATATCCGATCACCGGACCTCTGATTCGTGCAATCATCTCGTTTTCATCCCATTCTCATCCAGTTCACGTGACAGAGTGCAAGTGCCAGTCCGTCAGCAGCATCATCAGGTTGTGGTACTTCTGAAAGGCGAAGTAATCGTGTAATCATCATCTGTATCTGTTTCTTATCGGCAAGACCTGAACCGGTAATCGCCAGTTTTACCTGCTTTGGTGTGTATTCAAATACGGGAATCTGATGTTTTGCAGCAGCCAGAATGATAACTCCCTTTGCTTCACTGACCTGCATCGCTGTTGTGGTATTGCGGGAAAAGAAGAGTTTCTCACATGCCAGGCATACGGGGTTATAGGTCATGATAAGATTCTCAATTGATTCAAATATCCTGAGCAACCGGACCGGGGGATCACCGGTTTTCGGGGTGGTCTGAATGCATCCCCATTCATATGCGACCGGAGTATTCTGTTCCTTCCCGACAACGCCATATCCGCATCTGGCAAATCCGGGATCAATACCAAGAACCTTTTCATTTCCAGTGTTCACATCAATTACCTGTAAAGACCAAATTTAGATGTCAATGTTCTTATGGGAGTGTTCATGCTCTTCATACAGATGTTCATTCCAGATACCCCGGTGAGCAATAAGCCATTCCTGTGCACTTAATGCCTCCCCTTCAGGAGCAGCCCGTACATATGATCCATCTGAAGTGAGAACCCGTTTTTTGATGGTATCATTCAGATGAACCGGGAGTATTGTTGAGATGATCTCTTTTCGGATTTGCTGATCAAGGATTGGGAACAGTACTTCTATCCGCCGGTTCAGGTTTCGTGGCATGAGATCAGCACTTCCCATAAGAACAATCTCATCCCCGCCGTTATGGAAATAATAAATTCTCGAATGCTCCAGGAACCGTCCTACGATGGTTGATACAGAGATATTTTCCGATACACCAGGTATTCCCGGTCGCAGACAACAAATTCCCCGGATCTGAAGGTCAATCTTTACTCCGGCCTGGGAGGCACGATAGATTGCCTGAATCATTTCCGCATCCTGAAGGGCATTTAATTTCAGGATGATATGACCGTCCTTATGCTCTTTCTGACGATGAATTTCCCGTTCAATGAGGGACAAAACTCCCCGTCTGATGTATTTGGGTGAGACCATCAGATGGTTATAGGCCATATAATTTGAGTATCCGGTCAGGGCATTAAAGAGATTTGAAACATCTGATGCAATCTCGGAATCTGCAGTAAAAAGGCCAATGTCGGTATATATTCTCGCTGTTGTTGCATTATAATTCCCTGAACTCATGTGAACGTACCGGACAATCCCTTCCCGTTCTCTTCTGACAATCAGACATAGCTTGGAGTGGACTTTCAGTCCCATAATCCCATAGACGACATGCACTCCGGCATGTTCCAGCGCTTTTGCCCAGCCGATATTGTTCTCCTCATCAAATCGTGCTTTGAGTTCAACAACAACAGATACCGCCTTACCATTTTCACGTGCATCAAGGAGGGCCTGGATGACGGGTGATTTTGCACCTGAACGGTATAATGTCATTTTTATTGCGAGTACATCAGGATCGTGGGCTGCCTGGTTTACGAGCTGTATGACCGGCTGAAAGCTTTCATATGGATGGAAGAGTATAAAATCGCGTGATTTAATTTTTGTAAACAAACTTTGTTCATTCTCTAAATTTTTTGGAATCGAGGGAATAAAGGGAGGATCTTTTAAATCTGGCCGGTTTATATCCACCAGGCACATCAGGTCCGCCATACCAACTGGCCCGGATAGACGATAGAACATGTGGGGAAATCCTGCCATTTTTTCTGCCATCATAGAACAGACCGATTGATCCATCCATGAGGAGACTTCAATTCTGACAGGTCTGCCTACCCAGCGGCGCCCGATTGACTCCTGAACTGCAACCAGCAGATCATCCGCTTCATCCTCTTCAATCTCGATATCAGCATCCCTGGTCACTCTGAAAGGATATGCTGCTCTTACATCCAATCCAGGAAACAGAAGATCCAGGTTTTCTGCAATGACTTCTTCTAAAAATATGAATTCATGTCTTCCACGTTCATTCTGTCCATCACCGACAGGCAGAACCGGAATAAGACGGGGAATTAATTTGTTCGGGATCTTTATTCGTGCAAATAATTCTTCCTTTTGTCCTTTTTCACGAAGGATTACTGCAAGATTTAATGCAAGATTGGAGATGAACGGAAAGGGATGTGATTTATCAAAGGCGAGAGGAGTAAGGACTGGAAATATCTCTTTAATAAAATAATTCCGAACATTATATTTCTGTTCTTCATGTAATGTTTCGTAGGTATGGATGATGATACCCTCTTCTTTTAAGGCCGGAATAATATCATCATTCCAGGTTCTCACGGCTTCTTCAAGCAGGGGAACGAGGGTATGGTATATCGCATCAAGTTGCTCTCCGGGTGAGAGACCATCAGGAGATGCCTTGATTACTCCTTCCTGAAGTTGCTGATGAAGACCAGATACCCGGATCATGAAAAATTCATCCAGGTTATTTGCAAATATGGAAAGAAATTTTACCCGTTCCAGAAGTGGGTGAGTATGATCCTTTGCTTCATCCAGAACATGACGATTAAACTGAATCCATGAGAGTTCCCGGTTAAAATATAAATTCGGATTTTTCAGATGTTGATTTCGTGAAAATACTTTTTGTGAACTCTCCTGTACTCCTTCCATTTCTTTTCCAGAATTATAATGAGAAAAAAGAATAAGTAATTGACGGATATTAAAGGAGATTAGAGATCTGTTCCACTCTCATAATGGAAAGACTTCATAAAGTTTTTGATAAATCCACTTACCGATGATTTATCTGAAAACGACATGACAACAGATGGAGACTGATTATTTCCCCGTGCCTCTAATGAAGATCCGGAAAAACCGGTGCTTATCCGACCAACATCAGCATATCCCTGGGCTGAAATCCCATAATCAAGACCTTCTGCTGCCTTTAGTCCCTCCTCCGGATATTCAATACCTTCAGCCATCGGTGTCTCGTTTCCAGAGGTGAGATTTGTCAGATTCGTGATATTTCCATCATCAGCACAAACGGGCACTGATACCAGAAGGATAATCGTTATGAAGATAATAAGGAAGCGGGATTTGTTTTTCAGGTTCATGGTTTCTCTCCCGAATTTCATGTTTCTATCATACTATTTGCCGGGTATTTATGAATTGTTTGTGGTCAAAGACGAAACGGAAATTCTTCAAAAGGTAATCATCGCATTTCTAATTTTTTCCGGGGTGATAATCAAATCCACCTCACCAGTCTCTATTGCCGCCTGAGGCATACTTTTAATGGGTGCAGTTGCAGGCTCCTGAGCAATGGTGACTGCCCCTAATTTATGTAAATAATATATTCCGTCAGCACCGTCCCGTCCCATCCCGGTAAGCACGATGCCCATGATCGAATCATCTGTTCTTTTATGGATAGACAACATGGTCCGGTCAACTGCCGGGCGTACACCATGCAGTTTATCATCATCATTAAGGGCAAATATCCGGTTATTTTTGATAAGAAGATGCTGCCCGGCAGGGGCAATGTAGATATGTGGCTCAGTAATTTTTTCTCCTTCACTTGCTACAGAAACCGGCATTGTTGTGAGTGTAGTTATATGAGATGTAAATGTCCGGGTAAAGGTTGGAGGAAGATGCTGCACAATAATTATGACCGCATTCACTACTGGAAAGTCAGAGAAAATTGATTCCAGAATATATGGGCCGCCTGTAGATGAACCGACAATGATTATTTTCATTCTTTTGATATTCCGGGGGAGAATTGATCCTGGACAAAACTCATGATAAATGCGGTTTTCTCTATAAGATCCTCATTGTCAAAAGGCTTTGTTATATAATCAACGACATACTCCTGAAGACCTATCATTTTCGTATCTGGAGCATTCTTTGCAGTGAGCATGACGATAGCGATTCCATGTTCAAGCTTATTATCAAGAATAGCCCGGATGGTATCCCACCCATCCATGCCTGGCATCATGATATCAAGGAGTATAACTCCTGAAAATCCATTTTTTAAGAGATCAATACACTGGACTCCACTCTCTGCTGCAATTATATGAAATCCCGCATCAGAAAGAATGGTTTTCACCGCAATCCGGACATGGGCATCATCATCAACAATCATTACATTTCTATTTGTTTCTGCCATTTTCTTCCCCCTGCTGTTGTTTAATAGTCTCCATCAGTCCTTCCCTTTTCTTGAGAAATATATCCGGGTTTTTCTTGAGCTGAAGATAAAATACTGATCCCTTTCCTGCACCATCACTCTCTACAGTAATAATTCCATGATACATTTCAGCAACCCGCTTTGCAATGGCGAGCCCTAATCCATGTGATCCTCGTTCATGACGGGAGTTGTCTGCCCGATAAAATTCCTCAAAAACCCTTGATATTTGATCTGGTTCGATACCAATGCCTTCATCTTTTATGGAGAGAACAATTGAATCTTCCTGGTCGTTCGCATTGATAGTAACATGGCCATCAATAAATGAATATTTTATTGCATTTCCGATAAGGTTACCAAGGACTGTTTCAAAATGCATCGGAGACATGTAGATCAGGTAATCATCAGGAATATTATTAAATACTTTCAGACTTTTCTGATGGATAAGATATGCATTATCACTTACTATCTGATCAATCATCTCTCTGATACGAATCTCCTGGATATCAGATATCATATAGAGGCTGTTCATCTGGGCAAGATCAAGGATCGTAGTGACCAGTTTTCTGATAGTTGATACATCCTCAATGGAATTATCCAAAAGTTCGCATAGCTCAGGATCGGTCATCTTTTTCCTGATGTAGGGTAAAATTGCAACAAGGGGTGTAAGTGGTGTTTTCAGATCATGACCGATGATCTGAATAAACTCATCCTTTTGTTTTAACAAATCCTCAATCTGAACGGTTCTCTTCCGGACCCGGTAGTCAAGATCCCGGTTCATATCCAGGAGCTGGGTCCGCATCGCATCCAGTTCCATGGTTTTCTGTTCCAGTTCTGTTGCATATTTCATCAGGTGATTCTCAACATCCTTCCGCTCAGTAATGTCCTGCAAAATTCCAAAAGAACCCTGAACTATCCCTTTTTTTACTAAGGGTTTCCCTTTTATCCGGAGATATTTAAATTTCCTCTCCTCCAGACTGATTCTGAACTCAAAATCAAAGTCAGTTCCCTGTGTGACGGCAAGAGGAAAATAATGAAGAAATTTATTTGTGTCATTTGGATAGGTGCGGGAGATGAAGTCATCAATGACCACATAATTCTGTTCCGGAGGTATACCAAGGAGAGAGAAGACTTCAGGTGATACTCTGAATCGTTCCAGATGATTATCATATGACCAGACACCCATCCTTGCGATCTTCTGTGCCTGCTCAAGTTTCCATTCAATATCCGACAGAAGATCCCCGTATTGCTTCCGTCTGGATATATCTCGTATTACCCCTTCAATCCCCTGAAGCATCCCATCATCATCATAGATGAGGCGGCAACTAATTGATGAATAAATGATCCTTTGATCCTGGGTAATCAGCTGAATTTCATAATCCTTCACCCCTTCGCCGCTGATAATATCTGATAGGAAAATTGGCCAGAACTCAGGAGGGTGGATAACATTTTCAAGAGATGTTCCCTCCAGGTCTTGCGCCGACTGATACCCCAGGTTTTTCACCATCGAGGAACTGACCCTGATAAGATAACCCGATTTATCAGTCATGAAATACATGTCTCCCACCTGATCGATGAGACTTTGGAATTTCTGCTCACTTTTCGCGAGAATTCCCTCGATTTGGCGTCTTGAGAACCGTGTTTCTATAATCCCGGTCAGAACCATCAGCGTGGTGAGCTCAACCTGCATCCATCGCCGTGCTTCTGTTGCATCCCAGAGAATGAGTATACCGGTAAGATGTGAATCCCTGATGAGAGGAACCATCACCAGTGATCCTGATTGACGATCTTCCAGCAATTTCCGAATAAATCCGGTCGTCTGTTGTTTTCTCAGTATTATTGCTTGATGGGCCTTTAGTTCGGTTAAAATGGTAACAAAAACAGAGTCATTACGGAGTTCATTCATATCGGTTCCGATAAGAAACCCGTATCGGTGAGACCAGAGATATCGTTCCTGAATGGAGTGAGGCAGGGAGATCTCATCAATCTCCAGGTATGATGAAAACTGCACCTTCATAACCGCCCCGACCCGGCTCATTATCTGCTGAATCTGTTCTTCAGGGTACTGATCCAGAAGATGCGAACCGATTATTTCCCGGATTAGATCATGAAGGGTGTTGATTCTGCTTTGTTCAGCGTTCAGGTAAAATTCTGCGGTAATGTCACATCCGGATATAAAAATCAACTTTTCCTGTTTCTCATCAAGAAATAATGTTATGGCAAACCGATAACAATGAGTCAGACCATCATCGGAATGGAAAATCACATTCTTGTGAGTGGAAGTATGCGTTCCTTTTCCTACCTCGCTTACATCTTCAGCAATTGAACGAAACGGACTGTCTTCTGTTAATATATTAAAAGAGAAATAATCTGTATCTGATGAGATCCCAGAAATATCTCGAAATTTCTGATTCGCGAGAATGATTGTTCCGGTCAGATCAATAATGCAGGCAGGACCGGGCATATTTAAAAGAAGAGAAATGAGTCCTTGTCCAGACTGAACATCTAATCCGGTATTTTTCGTGATATTCAATCTGGTTCACCTGATGTATTATCAGGAGAAGGATAGTAATAAACATTTCAGATTTTATCTGAAGGTCCCCTATCCGGTACTCGTAAATGGTACGAGAGCAGAGATCTTAGCTATCTTTTCATGACTCCGGATAATCCGCCCACACAGAAACCAAAGCCTGTACTCATTGATATTTCACTATCACGAGAATTGCTACCTGAAGAGGTCTCTATACTTCATTCATTAAATAGAAAATACTCAGGGAAAGAAATCGAACTTGACTATCAGGATCAGACTCTTACCGCACGGTTATGGAAACTAGATCCGTCTCAATATGAAAACTCTATAAATGAATTGATAGACCGGGCAGATCTGACCTGGCAATATGGAGCAGGATTTCAAAATCCCTTTTCAATACTCCTTGAAAAGATTCTGGCAATCGGGAGTTATGGGATCCGGTATCGGAAACGGGTATATGCAGGGTATGCTGATGAGCGGAAAGTAACCGGAAGAAAAGAGAAAGAATCTGAGCGGGGGTCTTTTTTTTATGCAAAAGGGAATACATTTTCTCACCACTCAAATTCTCTCCCGGATGAATATCTGGATCAGATAATCTGTGGCGATAGTGAAGAGATCCTCTCCCGTCTCCCTGATAACTGCATAGACCTTATTATTACTTCTCCTCCGTACAATTTCGGCCTTGAATACTCATCATCCGGAGATAGTGCCCACTGGAAGGCATACCTGGACAAACTCTATCGGGTCTTTACTCAGGGTATCAGGGTTTTAAAATACGGGGGAAGGTTCATTGTCAATGTTCAGCCCCTGTTCTCAGATTATATCCCTCTTCACCATCTCATCTCATCATTTTTCATGAAGCAGAAGATGATCTGGAAAGGGGAGATCCTCTGGGAGAAGAACAATTACAACTGTAAATATACCTCCTGGGGCAGCTGGAAAAGTCCCAGCAGTCCATACCTGAAATATACCTGGGAGTTTATCGAAATCTTTTGTAAAGGGACACTGAAAAAGAGTGGCAAGTCAGAGGATGCAGATATCTCCGATGAAGAATTCAAGTCATGGGTTGTTGCAAAATGGTCAATCGGACCTGAACGAAGGATGAAACAGTTTAATCATCCGGCAATGTTTCCTGAAGAACTTGTTGAACGATGTCTGAAACTATTCAGTTTTCAGGGTGACATAATCCTCGATCCCTTTAACGGAGCAGGGACAACGACTGCTGTCGCAGCCAGAACCGGTCGCCATTTTGTCGGTCTTGATTTATCATCAGAATATTGTGACCGTGCCCGGGAACGATTGCTGCAGAAACCGGATTCTTCCAACATTAAAAAAGAAAAGATAAAAAAGAAACCTGAAAAAAGTGTTATTGCATCATCTTCCGAAGCACCACGGCGAAGAGGCCGCCCGCCAAAACAACGGGTAGTGACAGAGGAGTCTTCTCAGCATCATCTTGACCGGTTTTACTCTGATGCATCTTAAGAGACTCTGACGCAAACTCAAGATTGGATAATGCATCGGGATGTGCCGGGTCGATCAGGAGTGCTTTTTCTGATGCATTTATCTCTTCTTCAAATTCTCCAAGACCTCCATGTGCAGTTCCTTTCAGCACCCATGCCTCCACAAGAGATGGATCTTTTTCCAGTGCACCATCAGCAGCATTGAGCGCTTCCTTATACCTACCCGTTTCAATAAAAAGCGATGCTTGTGCAGCCAGCACGTATGCATTATCCGGATGAGATTTTTCCGCCTGTATCAGTAATTTCTCTGCATCTGAAAATTCTCCTTTCTGAGAGAGCAGACTAGCCTTTGTTATCAGAGCAAGATAAAAATCAGGCTGTATCTGAAGTGATTTATCAATGAGGATCAGTGCCTCTTCATAGGATCCCTGTGCCGCGGCGTCAACTGCCTGGTTGTAGAATGATATTGCATCCACAACCGGCCCTTCAAGTCCTGCAGATGCCGGAACTGCACAAAAAAGTATGAGAACAATGCAGAATAAAAAGAAATTTGTCTGCGCTTTTTGAATAGAGAAATTCATCGTACATACTCGGTTCCCATAATTTAAGGGATTATCGGGTTTCATACGTTCAATCCTGTTTTATTGACATAAGGACAGACTCACCATTCGAGCCTGTTATATGTTAGCATGGCACAATGATGCATGGATATGTTTGGGTTACCAACAGAAACTATTGTTATTGTAGGCGGAGCTTTTGTTTTCTTCACCATTCTCCTCTTCCTCTGGGGACTGTATTTCAGGGGTGAGGCATAATGGCTGATGGAGCAACAATTGGAATTGTCATTTTATATTGTCTGGCGATGATAGGTATCGGAGCCTGGGCTTCCAAGAAGATTAAAAATACTGAAGATTACCTTGTAGCTGGTAGATCTCTTGGATTCTGGGTCTTCGTTCTTCTCATGATCGGAACCGTTTGTTCCGGAATGTCCCTGCTTGGAGTCTCCGGTCTTGGGTTTAAATTTGGATGGCCCACCATCTGGGAACAGATATTTGTCCCACTCTCCATTGCATTTTGTATCATCTTCTTTGGAGTGAAACTTCATGCCATAACCCGCACGACAGGGTATATGACCGTGCAGGATTACCTGGCTCACCGGTATGAAAGTCCGACTGCTCTTCGGACATTGTCTGCACTATCAGGTATCATCGTATCTCTCATCTACCTGGTCGGACAGTATACTGCTATCGCCATCGTCCTCATGTGGCTTTTTGAAATCCCACTCTGGCTGGCACTTATCATTGCCACTCTTGTCGTTACTATCTACACGACTATCGGTGGTCTCTATGCAGTGGCATGGGCCGCACTCATCCAGTCATTCATTCTCATTATCGGTGTTGTTATCATGGCACCGATTATCATCTTCTACGCCGGTGGGTTTACGCATGTTAATGAGTTCATGGCATCGGTAAATCCTGACCTTGTTCAGCCCTGGCTGGCGGAGGGGATGGTCTTTACTCCTGCATACCTGGTCTCTTTCGGTGTTTTATTGATTGTCGGCCTTGCCTGTGCACCTCATGTCATAAATAACATCCTTGCCGTTAAAGATGCCCGGCTCTTTACCTGGGCACCGCTTCTTGGATTCCTTATCTATGGCGCCGTCATGTTTTTACTAAAATTTGCTGGATTTGCAGGTATTGCCCTGGTTCAGGAAGGTGTATTTACACTCCCGGATGTCCCCAATGCCCAGGATTTTGTCATTCTCTACGGAATCCAAAATGCAATTCCTCATATCGCTCTCTGGTCAATTTTCGCAGTTATTGTTCTTGCGGCAGTCATGTCAACTACCGACCGGCTTATGCTGACAATAGGGGCCATGTTTTCCTGGGATATTTACAAAAAGATCATCAGACCTGATGCCCCTGACAAACAGGTTCTCCTCATCAGTAAGATTGTTGTCATTCTTTCAGCACTGGTCACCATGGTCATTGCATTAAATCCGCCGGAGATGCTTGCTTTCCTTATCTGGATGGGAATAGGTATAATGCTCTCAACCTTTGCAGTCCCGCTCCTGGCAGGGTTATACTGGCGTCGTGCAACCAGGATGGGTGCAATTGTCAGCATGGCATCAGGACTTGTGTCAGCAGGAATATTTGGAGCGTATTATCAATACGTGGCTACACTCCCGCTTCATTTTAGTTTTTATGCGGTAATAATTTCTTTCATTGCAATGATCATCGTCAGCCTCTGCACAAAAGAAACCAGTGAGAAAGTGCTTGACGAGACAAAAACCGGATGGTATATCCGCTGCTCCTGATTTTTAACTTTTTTAATTTTATTTTATCATCTTCCGGGTCATCGATTACGGATCATTGGGAATTATTAACTGAATGAGTAGAAGAACTATAAGTAAGACATGGAACACCCATCAAAAACGTCGATAGTAAAAGCTGCAGGACTTGTATTTGGTGACATCGGGACCAGCCCTATTTACACTCTTGCAGTTTTATTTCTTTTTCTCTCGCCTACTCCGGAGAATATCATGGGTGCGGTATCCCTGATCTTCTGGACCCTTCTCATCATGGTCACCGTTCAGTATACCTTCCTTGCCATGCGTCTTTCCGAGACCGGGGAGGGAGGTACCCTGGTCCTGAAAGGAATTCTTCTTCCGCTCCTAAAAAAACCAAAAGGTGTAGCAGTTTTTACCTTGCTTGCAACACTTGGAATCTCCCTGATGATCGGTGAATGTGTCATCACCCCTGCTATCTCCATTCTCTCTGCCGTTGAGGGAGTCAGGCAGATACCCGGTTTTGAACTCATAGCCCAGGACTGGCTTATATTTCTTGCAATTCTTATTGCACTTGGATTGTTTTTATTCCAGAGAAGAGGGACAGAAGGGGTGTCGCGAACATTTGGACCGGTCATGATCATCTGGTTTCTGGCACTATTTATTTCAGGTGTAATTTCAGTTGCCTTAAGCCCGGAGATTCTTTTTGCCATTCATCCCATATATGCAATAAAATTCTTTCTCCATAATGGACTTTTGGGCTTTTTCTCATTGTCAATGATTGTCCTGTGTGCAACAGGGGCTGAGGCATTATTTGCCGACATGGGACATCTTGGTCGTGAACCGATACAATATGCCTGGGGTTTCGTTTTTATCGCAGTATTCTTCTCATATCTGGGTCAGGCGGCGTATTTGCTCAGAAATACTGATGTTGCCAACCCCTTATTTGAGATGATCTTTTCATTGTCTCAAATTTTATATATTCCATTTCTGCTGCTCATGATAATTGCTACAATCATCGCATCACAGGCGGTCATTAGCGGCATCTTTTCCATCATATATCAGGCAATTACCACTCACCTTCTTCCCATGCTTCCGGTTGATTATACATCAGATGAACTCAGAACCCAGATTTACATCAATACCGTGAACTGGCTCCTCTGCATAGCGGTTATCTGTGTTCTTCTCATATTCCAGTACTCAGAACGACTTGCAAGTGCCTATGGTCTTGCCGTCACCGGAACCATGTCCATCACCGGTTCATTTATGATTGCCATCTTCCTTCAGAGAAAAAGATACCTCTATATGGGGATTGCAATCATTGTGACCCTGGTTGATATCACGTACTTCCTCTCAACGGTATCCAAGATCACCCATGGCGGTTATTTATCTCTTGTAATTGCAGCTATCCCATTTTCAATCGTTATTATCTACACCACCGGACAGAGTGCCCTGTACCGGTCCATGAAACCGATGGGTCATGACCAGTTTATCAAAAAATATACCCGGGGATACAAAACCGCACGCCATCTTCGGGGAACCGCCCTCTTCTTTGCCCGGTCATTGGACCAGGTTCCGGCATACATCTCCCGGACGATGTTTAATAATGAGATCATTTATGAGGAGAATGTGATTATCTCTCTGGATATCAAGGATGAGCCATATGGATTTTCATGGCATTTTGATAAATCAATAGAGCCAGGCCTATCACATCTCTCCATCAGTTACGGGTATATGCAGATTATTGATCTGATGCGAATAATCCGTGATGCCGG
>CAYWHV010000035.1:0-12974 GCA_964458045.1 uncultured Methanospirillum sp. | reverse complement strand
AAGGAGGAATGACCTGTCATGCTGCTATCGTCTCCCGTGAACTCGGGACTCCGGCGGTTGTGGGCACCAGGAAAGGAACCCAGACTCTTACCAATGGACAGATGATCACCGTTGATGGTGAGAAGGGTCTTATCTATGAAGGGGTCATCGCCCAGCAGCCACCTGAAGCAGGAACCGCACAGGTTCAGGTTACTTCTGCACCAGCCAGGATCATTACCGCAACATCAGTCAAGGTCAACGTATCAATGCCTGAAGCAGCCCAGCGGGCAGCTGCAACCGGTGCTGACGGTGTCGGCCTTCTCCGGATTGAACACCTCATCCTTGGCCTCAATAAAACCCCGAACTGGTATATCCTGAACCGCCGGGAAGAAGAGTTCATATCTGAACTGATGAACGGAATCAAAGTCGTTCTTGATGCATTCCCCGGAAAACCGGTCTGGGTCAGAACCCTTGATGCACCCACGGATGAATTCCGGAACATGCAGGGCGGGGAGAACGAACCGATGGAACACAACCCCATGCTTGGGTGGCGTGGTATCCGCAGGGATCTTCAAAGTCCGGACCAGTTCAGACTTCAGATTGACACATTTAAAAGACTCTGGGATCTTGGATACAGCAACCTGGGCATTATGTTCCCGATGGTATCCCATCCCCGTGAGTTCATTCAGGCAAAGGAACTCTTCAGACAGGCCGGCGTTGATGTCGAGAATGTGGACCTTGGAATCATGATCGAGATTCCGGCAAGTGCAATACTTGTTGAGGATTTCATCAAGGCAGGGATCAAATTTGCATCATTCGGAACCAATGACCTGATTCAGTACACCATCGCCATCGACCGGAATAATGAGAACGTCACCGATATGTACTGGCCAAAACACCCTGCGGTCCTTGCCCTGATTGATCAGGCAATTCAGTCCTGCCGGAAGGGAGGAGTTGAGGTCTCTATCTGTGGACAGGCAGGAAGTGAGCCGGATATGGTCACCTGGCTTGTCGAGCATGGTATTACCAGTGTCTCATCCAATATCGATGCAATTGGCAAGATCCGCGAAACAGTTGCACGAACCGAGCAGCGGATCATCCTTGATGCGGCGAGAAGACCTTATGGATGCTGAAGGGCTCTCAGCCGACGAACTTTTTTGTTTTTTACAGGCGAAGCGAAACGAGGACTTTTCCTATTCGCATATTCTCTCCTCCATGTGTACAACACCTCATCCGGTAGCGGTTCAGGCGCATAATCTCTTCATGGAGACAAACCTGGGGGATCCGGGTTTATTTCCGGGGACTGCTGACCTTGAGGACCGGCTGATCCGGTGGTTTGCAGACCTCTATCATGAGCCGTCTGCCGGTGGCTGCACTACGTCTGGCGGAACCGAGTCAAATATCCAGGTGCTTCGGTTTTGTAAGAAAACAAAAAACGTGAAGAACCCAAATATCATCGTCCCTGCATCTGCCCATTTCTCCTTTGAGAAAGCATGCGGCATGATGGATATCGAGATGCGGGTTGCCCCGATTGACGACCAGTTCAGGATGGAGACCGATGCAGCAGGAGAGCTCATCGATTCCAATACCTGCTGTATCGTCGGTGTTGCCGGGACCACGGAATATGGTATGACCGACCCTATCCCTGCCCTTGGAAAACTGGCAGAACAGGAAGGAGTGCACCTCCATGTGGACGCAGCATTTGGCGGGTATGTGCTCCCCTTTATCGATGATGCCCCCCCATTTGACTTTTCAGTCCCCGGAGTGGGATCAATCGCGGTCGATCCGCACAAGATGGGAATGAGCACCATACCATCCGGTGTTCTGATGGTGCGTGATGAGCGGGTGTTCTGCAATCTTCTTGTGGAGACGCCGTACCTTACCATAAAACAGGCATACAGCCTAACCGGAACACGGCCTGGTGCATCGGTCGCTGCAGCATATGCTGTCATGGCATACCTTGGACGAAAAGGGATGAAGGCCCTTGTCACCGGCTGCATGGAGAACACCAGGCGGATGATTGAAGGTATGGAGGCATTTGGTGTTCAAAGAAAGGTCACACCGGATGTCAATCTTGCAACCTTTGAGCATGTCAGCGTTCCCTCCCCCTGGACTGTCTCGTACACACGGAAAGGCGACCTACGGATGGTGTGCATGCCCCATGTTACCCGCGATGTTGTGGAAGCATTCCTGTCAGACTTTGGAGAATCATATGTACCCCATATTGGCTAATTCACTTCTTACCTGCCCGATAGTTAAAAAGGGCGAATACAACTATTTTGTCCACCCGATCACCGACGGAATACCAGATATTGACCCCGGCCTGCTTCGGGAGATTGCCGTCGGTATGATCCGCCTTCTGGACCTTACCGATGTGAAATATATCGTGACCGCCGAGGCCATGGGAATCCCGATTGCAACAGCCATCTCTCTCATGACCGATATACCGGTGAACATCATCAGGAAACGGAAGTATGGCCTTCCTGGTGAGTGTGACGTCTGTCAGGTTACCGGGTACTCAAAAGGCGAGATGTATATCAACGGGATACACCCCGGAGACCGGATTGTTATCGTCGATGATGTCATCAGCACCGGTGGGACCATGAACGGGATTATCGAGGCATTACAAAGCATCGGCGCAGAGATTGCAGATATCAGTTTTGTGATCAAGAAAGGAAATCCCAGCCTGAAACTCCCCTACTCCTATCTGGTCTCCATCGAAGTGACCAACCTGGTGAGAATCATTGATCAGTCTTCCTGACCTGCACGAGCGATTGAAAAATCAGGGGTGTCATACTGTGGCACTCCAGGCACCGGAGGGGTTAAAACGACTCCTCCCCCGTCTTGCCCAGGACCTGCGTCATCTCGGATATGACGTCATCATCAGTGGCGATCCCTGTTATGGTGCCTGTGACCTGGACCTGTGTGCACGGGATAGGGCTGACATCCTGGTTCACATCGGTCATACGCCGGTTGATGAAACAGAACGGGTCATCTATGAACCATGGCCGGTTGACGGGGATCTCTCGGTGATCAGCGAAGTCATCCCGCGACTTTCCGGGAAGAGGGTCGGGCTTGTCACAACAGTCCAGCACATCCATCTTCTTCCGCAGGTTGTTGACCTCTTACGAGCTGAAGGGATTGAACCCGTTATCGCCGAGCCGTCAACACGGACCCCCTGTCCGGGTCAGGTGCTTGGGTGCTCCTTTGATGCTGCCCGAAAGACCGGAGCTGATGAGATCATCTTTCTTGGTACCGGGCTTTTCCACCCTATCGGAATAAAACTTGCAACCAGGGCACGGGTATTTGCCTGTGATCCCATAACCGGCAGGATTGAGGAGCCGGATGCGGACCGGCTGCTCCGGGTGCGGTTCGGCCTTATCCAGAAGGCACGGGATGCAAAATCCTATGGGATCATTGTCTCATCAAAGACCGGTCAGTGCAGATCTGAGCTTGCAGACCATCTCTGTAGTCTTTCAGATAAGGCATACCGGATCATACTTGGAGAGGTAACGCCTGACCAGCTCCTGAACCTTGGATTTCCCTGTTATGTGAATACCGCCTGTCCCAGACTTGCGTATGATGACCAGGTCAGGTTCTCAGTGCCGGTTCTGACACCGGGAGAGTTTGAGATACTCTGTGGGGTCAGGGATTTTGAGAACTACGAAGTGGATGAGATATCATGAAACTCAGGCAACTTGAGATGCTGCTTCAGCGGGTCTCTGGTTTTGATAACCCTTCAGCAGAACGGGAGCAATACCAGACACCGGCACCGCTTGCTGCACGACTCATCCATATGGCCATGCTTGCAGGAGACATCACTGACCGCACCGTGCTGGACCTTGGTTGTGGCACAGGCATTCTGGCCATTGGTGCTGCACTCCTTGGAGCCGAGGTCGTGGCGGTTGAGGACGACGTGGAAGCGATCAGGATAGCCGAAGCAAATGCCCGTGACCTTGGGTGTAGTATCAGGTTTGTGAAAACCGATATTACTGACGAGGAAGCAATACCCCTGATTCCTGATTGTGACACGGTTATCATGAATCCCCCCTTCGGGGCACAGACCGAACATGCCGACCGGCCGTTCCTTGATATGGCGCTCAGGAAGGCAGATGTCATCTATGGGATCTTTAATGCAGGGTCCGGCCCCTTTATCACCGAATATATCCGGGGAAGAGGTGAGATAACTGCTTCAGTACTGGCCGGTCTTACCATACCCAGGACGTTCTGGTTTCATACCCGGGACCGGCATGAGATACCGGTTGAGATACACATAATCAGACGTATCTAAAAGAGAATATGTGTGCAGAGAATCCTCTGCATCAAATTTTAATCCTTGACGAGAATAAACCCGATTCCGGCAAGCATGATACCAATCAGCAGGGCAACAATCCCGATTGCACCCTTGACGACATTGATAACATCAGGAAGGAAATACCAGATACCATAGGCACCACCGATAACAAGCAGGATGCCGACAATTAACATTCCAAGTCCCATTTTATCCATATGATTATCCTCCAGTCTTGAATTACAATACACGTTTGTTTCAAGGATAGTAATAAACCATTCCCAAATATCGACTTTTTACCCACACTCCGGCAGCATCAGTCTTCATGGGAGGAATATTCTGCAACCAGCAGAACGCTCATCTCTGCCCCGCCAGCGAGAAGCGTTATCATTTCCCTGGGGAGATCACGGGCCGTATAGTCAGCATAGATTCCGATGGTCCGCCCGCAGGTGAATGATGATCGCCTCCAAACCAGGTCAGTCGGATGAGTAAGGGAAAGGCCAGGATCTCCCCGCGAAGATATCTGCACTTCATACGGACCGCATCTTAACGTGGTGGTAAGCCGGCATTCAGGACGGTGCAATGCATCGCGAAATCTGCGGCTCAGATCCAGCGCCCCCTTGTCAGCTCCAACCGCGATGATACAACTGCCTGCCAGGGAAAGTTCATCCTCTTTCGTTATCTCAAAGGTTGTGCGATGGGTTGCCGTTACATTCGGATGTCCGTGAGCAGTGAGATACTCCTCTTCCCTGACCATGTATTTACACACTCTCTTCCATGTGTAATCAATGGATCTGGTAGATGCTTTTTGTACTACATGTAAAGAAGAGACAGAACAGGAGGTTCTGAGTGAATCACGCGATCTCATCATCCGCTGCACCGTGTGCGGACTGACATCCCGAAGACCCCTGCCGCCTGAACCTGAACCGGTATATGTCAAGACCATCGTCAGCAGAGAAGGTGAATCCTTCGTCGGGAAGGCTGAACTGATGAAAGGTGAGGTTGTCGAAGTTGGTGACTACATCGTTGCCGAACGGGACGACGGAGAAGGTGCCGGTGTTGAGATCATGTCCCTGGAAGTTGGTGACAAGAGAGTTACGAAAGCCGTTGCCGAGGAGATAAACACCATCTGGTCACGGGCAATCGACGAGGTCATCGTCCGGATATCAGTGCATGACGGGAAAAAGACGATCCCGATGTATGTTGCCTGTGAAGGGGATGACCGGTTTACCATTGATGAGATTGTATCAATTGACCGGGTCAGGGCACGTATCGATCATATCTGTCTCAGAAACGGCATGATTCAAAGAAGAAAAGGAAAATATGAAGTGGCAAACCGCATCAAGCGGGTGTATGCCTACCGGCTATAACCGGTTTTATGATGTTGTAAGTTTGGCCAGTGTTATCTCAACCTTTGGATATCCGTAATTTAACGTGATATTTGCTGCATCCCTGTCAACAACGGTTGCAGTCCTGATATATGACGTCGGGGTCGCGTTATCCAGGGGGATCTGTGGCTGGTCAATGAATGCCAGCGGAACCTGATCTCCTTTCTGGACATTTGCAAAGCTCTCTCCGGTGATATTGACAAACTGGTCCATGCTCATCTGCCTGGACATCTGTCCTGCATATGGATAGGTCAGAACCTTTGAATCACCAACACCCATTCCGGAAATCGAGTTACTGATCATATCAACTTCAGGTCCGAAGAGACCAAACTCCATAACTCCGTATTCATTATACGGGTTTACTACCTGAATCGGAATGAGATCCTCACCAGATGAGACATTTACCCTGACCGGAAGTGAGTTTGCCTTAAAGGTCATGACAGACGGGTCCTGTGCCTTGGTGATTACAGAAAGGACGCTGGTTACGACCGGACGGTCCTGCGCGTCACGGAAGGTAAAATCAACGAGTGCAGTGTTTCCCGGCTTTGCCTGTGTGAAGATGTTCAGCCATGACATACCGAACATTGATACTACCATAAAGACGGCCATCAGAACACAAACTGCGACGATTCCAATTTTCGTCCAGTTCACCTCTTCTTTCTGTTCTGTAGCCTGGTGGCGGAATCCTTTCATTCCTATTACGTAATCCCTGCCGGAAGATAAAGGATGCAACTGGTGAATGGCCGGTCAGGTATCAGGATAATTGCCGGCTGTGGAAACGATGGATTCATACCTGCAAACGGTGAGTAGATTCGTATGGAAAAAAAGAGGGTCCGTGATTACATGACCACCGACGTGGATACCGTCGCTCTGACGGGGACCGCGCGAGAGGTAATCCATGCAATCAGGGTCACCTCTCATGACGGGTTCCCGGTTGTGGACGGGAACGTCGTGGTAGGATATATCGCAGCACGGGATCTCCTGTTTGTTCACCCGGATACCTCAGTCAGGGAGATCATGAGTCATCATCTCATCGTCGCCGATCCTGAAATGGCCATAGGTGATGTTGCCCGGGTTATTATCCGCTCAGGCATTCAGAAACTGCCGGTTGTAAATGAGAAGAATGAGCTCCTCGGCATCATCTCCAATACTGACGTGGTGCGATCCCAGATTGAGCACGTCTCACCAGAGAAAGTCTACAAACTCATGGATACCCTCGAACGGCTGCATGAGATAAAACCCCATCTTTCAAAAGGACCGGTTCAGGTGCATATGCTCCTCCCAACCCAGTCCCGTATCTACATGGACGAACTGGAGGGCAGGATTTATGAGATAAAGAAGGGGCTTGCTGAACCGGTTATTGTGATTCAAAAGCCGGGCCGTCTCATCCTGGTCGACGGACATCACCGGGCAGTTGCTGCAAGAAGGCTTGGGATCAAGATCCTTGAGGCATATATTATCGAGATCCAGGAAAATCTCGAACTTGGTCTTGAACGCACAGCAAAAGCAATGAACCTGAAGTCCATTGATGATATCCAGATAATGGACTATGCCCGCCATCCCCTGGTTGCCGGAACACACCGGTTTGGAGGGATGGGAACCATAGTTCCCGATGCTCAGGATCCCTCACACCGGGTATCGTAAGAGTCATTGAGCATATGTTCGGTCACGGTGGTCCCATCAGGGATTACCATATCAGGCCAGATACGGGTATTTGAGTGGACGGTCACCCGGTTTCTGATGACAGTTCTTGGCCCGATGACTGATCCGTGCTCAATACTGCATGAGTCGCCGATCATCGCCTCATTATCAATAGTCGCACCGGAGACCGATGTTCCCTGTCCGATGACCACCCGGTTATAAAAGGACGAGGAGAGAACGCGGACATTGTTCCGGATAATACAATTCTTTCCTATCGAAGTGTACGGCCCGATGAGGACATTATCCCCGATTGATGTCCCGCTTCCGATAGCAACCGGTCCGATGATCCGGCTGTTATGCCCGACATAGATGGAACCTCCAAAGTCAACCGGACCCTGGATGTGGGCGTTTTTGATATCCATGTCTCCGGAGATGTTTGCATAGCTCATCTCCTGCAGTTTCCATTTTTCAGCAAGCCTGAGGGATGCCGGGCTCCCGACATCAGACCAGTTCCCTCGTGCAAGCCACCCTTCAAGAATCATGCCCTTTTCCATGAGCAGGGGGAAGAGGTTTTTTGCAAAGTCGAACTTTGTCCCGTCAGGAATGTGATCGAAGATATCAGGAGAGCAGACATACATCCCGGTTGAGGCAAGGTTTGAGAAGATCTCCCCCGGACCTGGCTTTTCCTTGAACCGGCGGATGCGGTTTTCCACATCTATCTCGGCGATGCCATACTCGGAGGGATCATCAACGCTGATAAGGCCAATCGTAATGATAGGCGACTGCTTGAGATGGTCGCGGTAAAACTCCAGAAGATTAATGTCGGTTAGATGGTCACCGCCGACGACCAGGAATGGCTTTTCACCAAGCAGGTGCCGGGCATTTTTCACACTCCCGGCCGTTCCGAGCTTTGACTCCTCATACACGTAACTGATGGTGGCACCAAACAGGGCCCCGTCTCCAAGTGCCTGCTCAATGGCATCGCTCTTGTACCCGACGGTGATGATGATATCGTGAAATCCAAGGTTTGAGAGATGAGAAACCAGATGCTCTATTGAAGGTTTGTTGACGATTGAGATGCATGGCTTCGGGCGTTCAAAAGTAAGCGGACGAAGGCGTGTTCCCTCGCCCCCGCACATGATACAGACCTTCATATCGAGTATGTAGGATCTGCGGACATTTAAGGATATGACAAATTCAGGAGAACGGACACAAAAAAAGATTACAGACTGTCCAGACTGACTGCGTCAAAGTCCTGAACAACCTCGGATATATCCTTGACACCGAACGCGGTTTTCACAGCAGTAATTTCAAGCTCTGATGCGATGCCACACATGTAATCAAGCACATCAATGGAGAGCTCTTTCTTCACCTTACTCTGTTTGAGCTGCTCGACCAGGTGGCCAATCATCTCCACGTCTTCACCGCGAAGTTTGGCAAGGCTGATGACACACATGTATATCCGGGTCAGATTCCTGTCGGTACCCGTGATCGTGTCAAAGAAGTTCTTCAGAACCTGGGCCTGATACACCTCGCCGCCCATATGTAATCCATTATATTAGTTCATTAGTATAAAAAGATGCGGATTTATTTTGCAGTACTGACGATCTTGATGATATCGCCATCTTTTAAGACCGCACTCTCCTTAATCCGCATTTTCGTCTTTGCATCAATGGCATACAAAAATCCCTTTCCGATATCGGTATGCACCTGGAAGGCAAGGTCGTGAGGCGTTGAACCTTTCTTCATCAGGAAGGCATCAGGAAGAACCCGTCCCTGCCCGTCAGTCATGTGCGTCTCATCCTCCACCGGATACAGGACAATCATATCCAGCAGTTCAAAGACCGCCCGGTTGATGACCTCCTGCACACCGGTCCCGCCATGGGCATCCATGTATGCTTTCATCTTCATAAGACCTGTTTTCTGGGCCTCACTCAGTTTTCCCTCGTCAGGAATGGAGAAGGATGCATCACCCGGATTATACGCGATTATGTGCGATGTAGCAGCGGTCCGGAGAGCAAGTTCTGCTGCACCCGACGTCAGGATGGCACCTGAACCTTTCACCTTGGTCAGGAGTTCGGGAGAGGCGAGGTCTGCCTTATTACCAGCAACAATCATCGGTTTTGCTTCCCGCATCAGGATCTTTGAAAATTCAATCAGATCATCGGATGCAGTCAGCCTGAGATCTATTCCTGCCTCACGCTCTGCCTCCATGACATGCTCTTCCTGAATGGAGAGACCGGCAAGGATCTCGGCAAGTCCTGCGTATATGGAGAATGAGCGGGACTGGGCCTGTCGCTGCATCTTTGGCCAGTGTTTTTCAATGATCCCAAAGAGCCACATCGCCATCTCGGTCTTGAGCATGGGGATCTCTTCCAGGGGATCATGGGTTCCGGGGTTATCCGGATTTCCTTCAATATCCGTACTTCCGCTTGCATCGATGACCTGGATGATGGCATCGGCCTGACGAAGGTGGTCAAGGAACTGGTTTCCCAGACCCTTTCCGGTATGTGCCTCGGGCACCAGGCCTGCGACATCAATCAGGTGGACGGCAATGTACCTGATACCATCTGCGCAAACACCACACCGGTGCGCAAGACTGGTACAGGGGCAGGGAACCCGTACATAGGCAACCCCCCGGTTTGCATCAATTGTCGTGAACGGATAATTGGCAATTTCGGCCGGTGCCATGGTTGCTGCCCGGTATAATGTCGATTTGCCACAGTTTGGTTTTCCAGCAAGTGCGAGGGTGATCATAGATGGTCCTCAAATCCCAGTGCGAACTAACAGGTATGTATGGGATACTGCACCAAAAAAGTGTATTATTTTGATAAACCAGGTGAAGCCAACACCAGGGATGCCATCAGGATTGGTGCTGAGCGTGCACAGGAACTTGGAATATCAACGATACTAGTGCCAAGCACGAGTGGTGAGACCGCACGGGTGGCATATGAAGAACTCAAAGGAACGTCCCTTCATCTTGTGATTGTAACCCATGCGGTCGGTTTTTCGAGCCCCGGAGTCTGGGAGTTTGACAGAGACCTTGCAGCAGACCTGAGGAATGCAGGAGTGACCATAATAACCGGTACTCATGTCCTGTCCGGCCTGGAACGCGCATTTTCATCCTCACCCAAAGTGAGCGGGGGATCGCGGAGTGAAGCGGTTGCCGAGGCGTTTCGCAGGATCATCGCGGTCGGACTGAAGGTGGCTGTTGAATGCACCCTTATTGCGGCAGACCAGGGCGTTATCGGGGTATCAGATGAGGTTATTGCCCTTGGAGGAACTGCAAGCGGAGTTGATACCGTCTGCGTTATCAAACCCTCCCACACCCAGAGATTTTTCGATCTTCAGGTCAGGGAGATTGTTGCAATGCCACGGGACAGGTAGACCATGATATCAGTGTTACCCCTGACTATCAAGAATACCGTGCGGCATCTATTCAGAAGACCGATCGTCTGGATACCGGGAATGTATGCAGGATGCATTGCAGCCCTTGTCATCTGGCTGGAGTTCACCGGCGGGATGTTTCTTGCCGGAAAGATTGCCATGCTGGGCGCAATCGCATTCCCGTTCTTTCTGAGTGTGCTCAATTACCATCTTGAAACCGATGAGAATGATGTAAAAATATTGACAACGGTAGCCCTGCGTGGCTATTTCCCGATTGTTCTCCCGGTCATCATCCTTGCCGGGTTCGTTGTCGTACTGGCATTGCTGCTGAGTGTTCCCCTGTCAATCCTGGGATATGGAAGTGATTCCTATGCCCTGACCGGGCTCATGCTGGGAATCACCATTCCGGCACTGCTCTTCTCACTCTATATCGACAATGTCGCCGTATGTGAACGGACAAAGATATTTGATACCCTCAAGCGGAGCCTGGAACTTGTGCTCGTGAAAATAATAACCGTCATCTGGTTTTTTGTCATCAGCGCTATCATTGCAGTTATCGTGTCCCTCTTTGGAGCATTCCTGTGGGGTGCGATTCTTGCGAGCCGGTTTACCCAGTTCATTGACATGAATATAACCCAGCAACAGGAGGTATTCTCGCAGTACACCCTGACCGACTGGCAGGCCCTTATCGGCCCGGAGGGGACGATTGTCACTGCACTGGTATTTGGATTTGTTACCTTCCTTCTTGTGCCAATCCTGTTCATCTTCAAATACGAGTGTTATCTGGATGCAACCGATGTCGTATGGGATGTGTCAGGCGAAATTGATGAGAAGGGAAGGCATTTCAGGCATTAACCGGTTAACCCGGTAAAAAAGGATACTATTGCCCAGAGGATAACAGTAATTACCGCTCCTCCCAGGGTTGCAAGGAAATTGGTTCCTGCATTCCCCCACAAATGCTTATTTTCATACAGTTCTCCAAGCAGACTGTCAAGATTTGTTCCGATAAACCCGCCAATCATTGCTGCGAGAAAAATTGAGAAGTCAGCAACTCCGAGCAGCACGGCACAGGCTGAGACAAATATCGCACCAAAAAGTCCTGCCACCTCTCCAAGGAATGAAACGCCACCATTTGTTCCTTCCGGGACTGGCTGGAAGGTTGTAATGAGGACGGGTTTTCCTGAGCACACGCCAATCTCACCTGCAACGGTGTCTGCTGCAGCCGTTGCAACGCTTCCCAGATATGCTGCAATAAAAACGGGGTGCTGAGTCACACCAAATCCTATTGCAGCACAGACGGATACCAGACCGTTCGCAAAGACATTGATGTATCCCCTGACGCCTCCTTTCTCCTCTTCAACATGGAGTGCCTTTTTATAATCCATCTGGTACCTGGTGGCAACTGCCCCAAGGATGAAAAAAGAGAGCATAATCAGGAACCATGAGATTCCGGCAAAAACGATGAGAAGAACACCGACAAGGGCAGCAGAGAAGAGTCCGGGGATATCTGCGGTCTTCAGCCGGTAGGCAAAATAGCTAAATCCGAAGGCAATAACCACGGCGGTTCCGACAAGGGGAAATGCCGCTTCATACTCAAGGTCTTCAATGAGAAGCATGACCAGTGCAACCACTACCAGTTCAATGGCCGTGGCATTCTTCTGTGACCCCAGAATTGAATGGAGGAGGACACAGACTGTTGCTCCGACAACGGCAGAAAGCCAGGACTGGACTCCCAGATATTCCATTACAAACGCCGTGATGAGAAGAGCACAGATGAAGGATAAGGCATACTCGATGGTTTTTCCACCGGTCAGGGAGAAGACGAACTCCTTGGTAGCTACGATCAATATCGCTGCATATAAGACAAAAACCGGGAGGATTCCTACCATGCCAAGCAGTCCGATTAATCCAAGTGCAATCGAAAGCCATTTTTCAGCAGTTTTAAACCATATTGAAAGGGCGGCAATGATGACCAGGAGTCCCGGAACCCCGGTCGGGAGATAGGGCGATATTATCAGGAGAAGAACTGCCAGAGCAAATGCAATCCATCTCACTGTGTGCAACATAGGGTACGTATTTAGCTATACACCGAATATATAGTTTAATGCCAGACATACCGCCTTAATCCGGAAAATCTGGCGTAAACGATGAAGTGCCCACAGAGTGCAGAGTTGAGATTATTCATCATTTCACTACGATCATTCTAAATCCTCATGTAGTGCACCACAATCTCTCCAGCCCTTCCGAAACCCTATAACCTCCGGCACCGATGGGTACGAAGGTGTGAC
>CAYWHV010000034.1:5940-13276 GCA_964458045.1 uncultured Methanospirillum sp. | reverse complement strand
CCTCCGGTTCTCATTATAGCAGATTCGTGGTCATTATCACCAGCCTTTGATGACCATGTAAGCGGGTCAACCAGTCTGGTGAACATGCAGTCATTTGCGATGGAATCAAAACTGAAGATTCGTGCGGTCGGCGGGGATGGTGTTCCTGCCGGTGTTGAATATATGGTAAGTATCGCTCCCATCAATGGCACTGATGCTGCAATCGGCACGGTTATAACCGATTTCAGAGGTTCAATCCTTGAAGGGCGGGGACCATCGGAGAATGCATCGGCACGGAATGAGTATCGGGATCATGCCATGGTGAGTGGGGCAATTGTAAACTTTATGAAGTCCTTTACCTATACCTCAGGAATTAAGTTATGACATCAGCCAGGTGGAGATTTGTTCTTGGATTTTTTATCTTAATGATTGTAATGTGCACCATGGTGCAGGCAGCATACACGTTAAAACCATCAATGCTTCCTTCTCCTCCTGGTTTTACCCGTGGTTGCCACCCGTCGTATGATGAGTTTGTCGTCTCAACGCTTGCTGCGGACTTTACTTCAGACCGGACAGAAGGGGATGCGCCATTCAGGGTACGGTTCTATGACATCAGCTACGGATTTGCAGATGCCCGGATCTGGGACTTTGGTGACGGGAACACATCAACTGAGAAAAATCCCATCTATACCTACCGGGTACCCGGGAAATATGATGTCTCACTGACCCTGTATTCGAATTACACCTATGAAACCCCCATGGATGAGTACCTGAATACAAGCAGGGGTCAGCTGACAGATTTCATGTGGGGCAGTACTGACCGTGAACTGGATTATATCACCGTCCATGAACGGGGATCAGGCGTCAGGCAGGAAGTCCCTGAAGGATGGTATCCGGAGCCACGGAACCGGGTCGAGATGCCATCCGGAGCAGATGGTGCAATCGGCAGTGCTTCATTTAATGCTAATGAAATTACCCTGTATAACAGTTCCCAGGGGTATCTGACCGAGCGTGGGTATAAAGAGACACTTGATGTAAACGGGGCATATTACCTGGTGAAAAGTGTCCCGTACAATACCGGATTTTAACCTTTTTTTAACTGATGTGAATGTTGAATTATAATACTCTGAATTCTCTGAAGTGTGTACTTTTTACAGTACTTATCACTGGATTTCTTCTGCTTGCCGGATGCATAGAAGATAAGCCGATTGATGTTACGAATGTCTCTGCGAATCTGACTCTTCAGGCGGAGGACAAGGAACAGAATGGAAGTGCCATTGAAGCGTTATCTCTCTATGATGCAGCAATCAGGCTGAATTCATCTGATGCAGGTCTCTGGCTCAAGACTGCTGACCTCTTGGTGAATGAGTCGATGAGCACCGAGGCAATTATCGGCTATTCACATGTCCTGACACTGGACCCGGAAAATAGTTCTGCACTCATCGGGAGGGGTGCGGTCTTTGTCAGGGATGGAGATCTGACAAGTGCCGAGGCTGATTTGAAAAATGCAACGGTTCTTGATCCCCGGAATGCTGAGGCCCATGCAGGCCTTGGTGATATCTACTCTGCTCAGAATGAGACAGAGCAGGCACTCCTTGAATATGGTATCGCCATCAACCTGAGTCCGAAAAACTATGAATTCCATGTGAAAAAGGCTGAACTTTTGTTTGACTCAGGACGGTACAATGAAGCCGCGAAGGAATATGACAATGCCCTGAAGCTGAACCTGAAAGATGCCAGATCATGGCAGCGGCTTGGTGAGATGCTCCGGTTATCAAACCGTTTGGAAGAGGCAGCGGTTGCGTATAAGCAGCTCAATACCCTGCTTCCTGATAATCCGGATAATCAGTTCATTGAAGCCGAACTCCTTGAAAAAACCGGTAAGTACAAAGAGTCAAAGGAGATCTATGCACAGCTGATAACAGATGATCCAAAGAATGTCGAACTTCTCGTGGCCCTGGCCCGGGTTCAGAATGTTCTTGGAGAGTTTGATGAATCAGCGGCTGTTTCTCGCAGTGCCCTCATGGTAAACCAGAGTAATGCTGATGTATGGGCAAATCTTGGGTTTTCATATGCCAACCTGAAGAAATTTGATGCATCCTTTGATGCGTTCAATCAGTCATTACAGATTGAGCCAAATGATGCCATTACCATCACCAATGTCGGCTTTTTACTGATGCAGTCCGGCCGGTACCAGGAAGCCCTGTATCGGTTTGAGAATGCAACTCAGATCGATCCGGATGATGCTGCAACCTGGATGCAGAAGGCCCGTGCAGAACTTGCACTGAGTAAGCGGGATGATGCACAGCGGTCTGCTACCCGTGCAACCAAACTCTCTCCGTACTCCTATGATGCCTGGTATCTCCTGGGAGATGTTGCAGCGGTGAATAAGCAGTATGATGTGGCAAAGGAAGCATTCGAGACAGCCCTTCAGATTAATCCCATGAAAGAAGACGCATTCAAATATCTGGTAGAGGTCATGCGTCAATTAAACCAGGCATATGATACGATTCATTACTATGATCGGGCAATATCAGAAAACCCGGATATTCCCATCGCCTGGATGAGGAAAGGGTATGCAGCTGACCTTGCGAAAGAGTACGGGACAAGTGAGGGTGCATATGCCCAGGTTGTCAGGATTCAGAAGGATAATACTGAAGGGTGGACAAATCTTGGGTTTGCTCGATTCCAGCAGGGTAATTATTACGGAGCAATCGATGCCTTTAATGAAACTTTGAAGATCAATCCAAATCAGTCGGTCTATTATGTGAACAGGGGCGCTGCCTATCAGAAGATAGATCTCCTTGATGATGCGTATGACGACTTTTCAAAAGCTCTGGAACTGGATCCTGAAAATCGGGATGCTCTCTATGGAATGGGAAAGACCCTGTATAAGATGGGCAAAGTCCATGAAGCATTCCCCTATTTCAAGAAGATTGGAGAGAACCTCTACATTGCCCGGGTGTATGACTCCCTGTACCAGGGAGTGACATATTTCTCCAATAACTGGAACTACTGGCGGTATTCCTACCAGTGGTGAAGGTATCCTTTTTTTGGGAGAACAGAGCCATCCATCGTTATCTCCCGGTCAGTGGTTACCCTGCCGATGGGGGTGACCGGGATGGTCAGGTTCTTCATTTTGTCTTCCGGAATGAAAAAGAGGAGTTCAAAGTCTCCTCCTCCGTATAATGCAGCATCCCGTGCCTGACTCTGATCCGCACCATCGGGGAGTGGTATCAAATTGGATGAAATCTCCATTCCAACAGATGACTCTGCAGCGATATCATAGAGAGATATTGCAAGTCCGTCACTGATGTCCATCATTGCGGTAGCTCCGGCCAGTCGGGCAAGAGTCCCCTCCCTGACCCGTGGCTGTGGTTCACACAGGTCTTTCCAGAACCGGCTGTCACCTGAAAGGCCCAGGATAGCCCGTCCAAGAGTACCGGTAACGCAGATGATATCCCCCGGCTTTGCACCCGCTCTCCTGACCGGTTTCCCGTCTCTGATGATTCCGATTCCGGTTGAGACGATCGTCAGTTCGGTATGAGCATCAAGATCTCCTCCGGCATATATTGTCCCATATGCCTCACAGCAGGCCTGTGCTCCCTGAACTATCTCTGATAACCGCTCCTCTGTATCAAGACCGATCGCAAGCACGATCTGAAGGGGCTCTGCTCCCATTGCGGCGATGTCGGAAATGGTAACTGCAACTGACATCCATCCGATCTGCCAGTTTGTCATACCTGCAGGGAAATCAGAGCGTTCATGGAGCATATCGGTTGAGGTAACCAGAGTCCCGCAGGGAAGAGTAAGTATTGCGCAGTCATCAGAACAGGTATCTGTCCCGCATATCGGTCTGATAATCTCCAGAAGAGCACGGTCGTCCATGATTACTTTCCCTTTCGCTCACGCTCTGCCAGGTATTCCTTCATCAAAGAATCAAGCATCTCCTCACTCTTTCCTTTCAAAAACTTGTCATGTTCCCCGGCCCAGTCATCAAGGGCATCGGCGAATTTATCTTCATCACAAGTGCCAATATCTCCTTTGACCTGGATCTGCATGTCTTTTGATAGAACAATGGGCACATTCTCATGCAGGAAAACGTCGCGGAGTTCATTGCTTAAGGTATCCGCTGCCTTTTCATTCACGATAACCGCTTCAACACCATTTCGTGCAATTTCATGGACAATCCCCTTTCCCCAGGAGGCGAGTGTCCTGACATAGAGAATATCACCTGGCTGGATGCCTACCCGTTCAATGAGGAGTCGCATACTCTCACGTGAAAGGTCAGGGAGTACTTTTATCGCCCGGGTTCCCTGTGGCCTGAGTTCATCCGTCGTCTCCTTCATCCGCTTGAGCCGTCGCTGTAGTTTTTTATTGTTCCGCTCTTCCTGCCTGAGACGGTGCTTGAGATTTGCAATGATCTGTTCCCGTTTTATGACTTCAGGTTCAGCGTTGACTCCCTTTTGCCGTTCATTCTTCATTCCTGCTATTTTCTTCGATAATACCTGGTTTTGTCGTTTCAGTGCTGAAATCTCCTGTTGCAGATCAGATACCAGAACCCGGAGATCTTTTACGGTCCCGTCCAGTATCCTGACCCGTTCGTCGGATGTGTCAAGACTGACTTCAGGTTTCTTCTCTTCAGCGGTCCGAACCGGCTCTTTTCTTCCGGTCAGGATTCTCTCAAGCGACTGCCCACGGATAATCCCGGCACGCACTTCATCCAGATCAACACCTGCCGGGACCCGTTTTAATATCCCTGAAAATTTATGTCTCCAGTACTTGTAGGCTTCAGCAGCAGCGGTAAGGGCATCACGTTCATGATCATTCCCAAATCCATACTTGCCGGCGAGCTCATACTTTGTCTCTACCGGGATGTCCTGACGTGGGGTATAGGGAACGGCCTGAAAAGCACGGCGGATCTTCTCGACGGTAAAGGGCATGGGAACAACATCAGAGGCAATAATTATCGGTTTTCCCAAAGACCAGATCAGTTCAATGACATCGCCCATGGTCATCTGGCGTGAACTCTGAACTTTTACCAGTTCTCCGTTCAGGTCAAGGGCTGCTATTCCGATGGTTGTACCGGGATCAATACCGACGATGAGGTACTTTGGCCGTGTTGAGAGGGGCCGGTATTGGATTCGCTCCAGGCGTTTTCCTGACAGACGGATCTGAACGTCACCGCCCCGTGAGGATGAGACCGGAATCTGGTCACGATCTTCTCTGACATGAAAGGTGACCCGTGACACACCGCCAAAGGCTTTGTACTCTTTCTTCCAGTATGAAAGTCCCTGACCCTGCAGATCCTGCTCTACTTCCCGTGCATACCTGAGTACATTCCCATGTATTTTCCGTGCGTACCGGTTCTGGCTCCATCCCCCTTTTCCGGGGGACCTGTTCCGGGTAATGGTAATCTCGGTCTCTTTCTCAAAGGCGACGACTTCAACACCAGCTCCGTGAGAAGCGACCTGGGCTGTGGCACGGGCTTCTGCATAGGGATCAAACCGGTCAAAGGTGATGTTATACCGTGCAGCGACCTGGATAAGTCCAATCTGCCGGTCGCCCCCGGTGACAGCAACCAGTTTTGTCTTTGAAGGGAGTTGTTCAAGAAATCGGTAGAGATCCTGCGTGTGCGGGGCAATCTCCTGGACCGAATCAACTGCAAGGATGTCTGGCTGGTGCCGGTGAACCAGCCTGATCAGCCGGTGAAGTGAGACGGAGAGTTCCTTTTGAATTTCGCCATCCTCGAGTATTACCAGGGCATATTTTGGCTGGACGGTCCGCGATCTGACTGATCCGGTGATGAGATCGATACCGAATATCAGCACCCGGTCACCAGACTCCTGACTTCGTTCATATCAGAAGAGATCCGGTACCGCCGGAGGAAGAACTTTGTGATGGTCTCCAGGTCATGGTCCAGTATTTCTGTTGCATTTTCATGATGTGGTGAAACCCATTGCGGCCAGTCGATGATCCAGATCTCTTCGCCATCAAACATGACATTATACTCTGACAGGTCCCCGTGGATGTAGCCACGGTTGTATGCTGCCCTGACCTGTGTTAGTACCTCGTCGAGTATTTCCTGCGGGTTTTCCAGCGGGCAGTCTGATAGCCGGTCACCAGCGATATATGTCATCGCAATAACATTTCTGTTCATCAGGAGAGGGGTTGGAACTCTGACATGGTTCTGTAGCGTGCACAAGGCCAGGTATTCCTGTTCGGCAGAGTAGTGTGACGCAAGGACCCAGGGGCAATGCTGCTTTTCAGGAAGATAGTTTCTTCCTCTTCGAACCGTCTGAAATGATCGCTGTCCTATCCGGTGCAGTTTCAGGATGACCGGGCCGGTTCCGAGCGCCTCATAGACTCGTGACTCCTTACCCTCCCCGATACAGGTTCCAAGGGCACTGATGATCCCCTTTTTCACCAGATGGGATATTGCCAGGGTATCATATCCGTTAAAGATCAGGCAGTAACCGGGATACGGGACCTGTGAATATTTTACCATGCCTTTCTCCATCAGTTTGGAAAGTCTGAAGTGGACTTCATTGAGCGAAAGGCGGGAGTTGCGGACCAGCTCCTCTTCCGGGACCCATGAATACCTGGTCATGAGGTATTCAATTGACTGGAGAACGCGGAGTTCATATTTATGGAGGGATTTGATATGGTCTGCAGAAAGGTCCATTTACGTATATTTTTATAATCCGGGTATGTTATAGTGCATCGTATCAGATCATAAATCACTGCCGTATTCAATAGATTACTCCAAGGGTTCATGCTGACCGCAGGGAAAAATGTATGAAATAGTAGGAATGGAGGATACCAAACCATGAGCGTGATCCATGCCTGGTGAACCCTGTGTCAGATGCAGGGCACCGTCAGTACTCTATCAGCGATATTCAGGCAGATATCTGTGCGCTTTGCACCTTGCCGCAGATGTTCTGGTCAGGGTCAAGCGAAGCATACGTCTGGACGGCGGGCTTGGAAAAAAAACCGTTATTGCTATTCTATGGGAGGGTTGTGCATGTCTGCCCCTTCTCTCCATTTTAGGACAGGTACTTGGAACACGGCCAGGTATGGAATTTGTTATCCTGCATAATGGGTGTGATTTCCCTGACTTTTCTGAACGATTGCCTCGTCTCCCCTCCACCATCAGGATCAGAACAGAAGATATTCAGGACCGGAATATCAGGGATGTTGTGCTGATGACCGGGGCAGATCGTCTGATCAGATGCACGACGCTTGATGAAGAGGCAGAACTGGTATTGGGCTCTCTTTTATCAGGTAAATGCTCATCCCTTCTTCATCAACCTGATCTCTCCCCGGTTATTCTCCTGCGACCCGTTCGTGAGATACC
>CAYWHV010000034.1:0-5840 GCA_964458045.1 uncultured Methanospirillum sp. | reverse complement strand
ACTCTTGGCATCCCTGCGAGGCTTATTGAAAAGACTCCGTCAGCAGGGCTGTGGCAAAACCAGACCGATGAGGATGAACTGGGGATGAAGTATGCGGTTATTGATGAGGCGATCAGGAATCTTGAAAAGCAGGGGTGGGAACCGAAAAACCCGGATGAAGAGAGAGTAATGAAAAAAATGAACCGGGCCGGTCACAAAAAGCGGCCCGCACCTCAGGTAAAAAGATAGAGTTCCTGATATTCGTTTAAAAATGAGCCAGGTTTATTCAGGAAAGCCAGGCTCTTTTCATCCCCAACGCAGGAGTAGAGGGCCTTCTGGGGAAACGGTTTGGGGAGTGGTTTTCCATAGCAGGTCACGTTCCGCATGGCCGGGAGTGTATCCGGATACCGTGGGTTTCTCTCTTGTCTTCCATCGGCAAACAGGTAATATGCCGCTCCCTGCAATTTTTCAAATGGGAGATATTCACTGGTGAAAGCGGAGGATACCAGGTTTGCCATGAGGAGGGTATCTTTGAATGGGTTAATGGTGACATGTCCATATCCGGGTGGAATCAGGACAAGGTCTCCTTTTCGTGCTTTGACCAGAATGATGTCTGACAGGTCAATTTTCTGAAGCAGGTACAGTGCCTCTCCTTCGAGCACTTCGTAGATCTCCGGAAATGCGTGACCATCCGGGGCAGGCTGGTGATAATGCCCTTTTGTTTTTATCCACTCCCCGCAGATAATTTGTCCTGGAATCCTGGTGATGTCATACCGGATCTGGTGCTGCTCCAGCCATTTTTTATCCATGTCATTCAGAGCAAGACCTCTGAACATCTCATATGCCGGACCTTCACATCTGCAGTCCGGGTCTGCCATCACCGTGAGCAGTTCAGAGCAGTCTCTGACATCCGGGTTTTCCAGTGGGATTGGCTGCATGTCAACTCATCTTCTCCTGGATTACTAATAACTTATGCATCCTGTCTGGCTTGTTTTAAATTTCTGAAACGAACTGCATGGTTGAGACATCGCACAGTCCCTTCATAGCCTGCATGGTCACTGATATCCCCTTCTCTCTCAGTGCCGCTATCCAGTTCGTGCCCCCAAGAGCGGCAAGCCCCATGTACTGGGGATCGACAGCAACCCCAAGACATGGAGTATTCGGGAGACCAAGGTCAAGAATGCCGGTAAAATATCCCTCATTCAGTTCTTCAAGAACTTCCTCCACGTCATCTTCTGCTTCCATGTGACACTCCCGGATATTACCCAGAAGACTCCCGTTTCCATCCCTCATAACCTGTTGGACAGATGTGATCTCCTGGGACACCAGCACCTGAAGGGGGTCAATTGTGGTATATTCGTATTTTATCAGGTGCGTAAACCGCTTGGGTATGTTATCTGCAACTTCTATCACACCTCCGCCGATAGGATTACAGGGTATCCCCCGCTGAAGCAGGAGGCCGTCAAGGGTTGTGCTACACAGGGTGAGAATGCCACAGTAGTTTTGAGGTATTACAAATCCATCCTGTTCTTCTCCTGAGAAGAGTATTCGGATAAGGCTGCTTGGTGATACTCCTGCTTCACAGGTTGCGCGAAATATTGATACAGTCTGCTCAAGGTCTTCCGCACGCACGAGTGAGAGATTATACACAACAGTCCCGGTACCCTGAACAGGGTTGAATGTGACCTGCATAGCAAAATCCTCAATCTGGTGACTGACAAACCTGAGGAAATCACTCATGACTCATTGTACGAGCCCGTAGATAGAAAAATATTCTTTTTTTGGACGGTATACAGTACGGTATGGAGCAGCGTACCAGGGAAAAAGCATCACGGGCAGTTTCAGATATCCTTAAGGCGGCGGGATTTGACGTCCATAATGCCCCAGCGCCCCTGGATCTTTCTGCGATCAGGCAAAATACCTATCTTCTTGTCACGTGTTCTGATGATCCGGATGAGGCAGATTCGTACTCTGATACCGAGTATACCATTCGCGCCGGACAGGAGGAAAAGGTCTGTGAAAAACTTCTGGTGACATTCAATCCTTCAATAACGGCAGATAATTGCATTGTCTGGTACCCGGAGGAGTTCGCGCTGTATGCCGGTGAAGCAGTGCTCGCCCGTGTCCTGGGTAAGACGCTGGTTCTTCCTCTGGACGGCAGTGAAGAGACCGGTCTTTACAAAGCGCGGAGTCAGCATGATTCTGAAGGTGGGGTCAGGATCCCTCATCTTCCGGTTCGCATTCACCGTGATGAGGCCGAGGAGAAGGCCGGTTTTCCCGGGGTTGCAACCCTCCGGTTCCTCCCCTACTGGATGTTCCGGTATACCTGCACAGGGAGTGCCGGCTATAAGGATCAGACCATTCAGTTTGACGGGACAGGTTCAGGGGCTATGAATGCAATCAATGGCGCGCTTACTGATATTGATGGGGATACTGTGACAAGGCGGGAGATCCCTGAGGGAAGTGAGATCTCCAAACCCTCGATATCCCGTGACGAGGCCGAGGAGAAGATTGCCGGTCACCTTATCACATCCATGACAAAACGGGTCAGGATCAGACAGGTCAAAGGAGATGCGATCTTCTACGAAGAGAAGAACCTGGCACCTGAACCGGAGAATATCTCATTGGAGCTTCGTGAGCTCTATGTTCCGGTATGGCAGATCAAGGGGAAAAAGATAGTCGAGATTAATGCCTACTCCGGAAAGCGTCTTCTCGAACCATTGGATGATGGGGTTGAAGTCTTTTAATTTTCTGCTTTCAGTTCATGAAGCCGGCTGGTCACCGCTTCGACATGACCCTTTACCTTCACCTTTCTCCAGATTTCCTTGATGATTCCACTCGGGTCGATGAGAAAGGTTGACCGCTCAACTCCCATATACTCCTTCCCGTACATTTTTTTCAGTTTCCAGGCACCGAAGGCCCCGATGACGTCATGGTTCACATCCGAAAGCAGGGTTACCTTCAGATCATGCTTTTCGATAAATTTCCGGTGACTTTCCACTGAGTCAGGACTGATTCCGATAACCGGCACCCCAAGATCTGCAAGTTCTTCGTAGACCGCTGAGAATGCCAGGGCTTCTGCGGTGCAGGCCGTTGTATTATCTTTGGGATAGAAGTAGAGGATGCACCATGATCCCCGCAGTGACTGGGCAGTACGCATTGTTCCGGTATGATCCGGGAGTGAAAAATCCGGAGCAGGGTCACCGGGTTTTATCTCAATTTCAGTCATGTTACTCATGCTCTTATTTCCGGGTGATGCAGCATAACATTAACTGGTGATAAATAAGAACTGTTTAAGCAACTGATTTTATTCGCCCTGGAGAATGTCCCTCATGCGTCAGTCTGTATTTGGTCACCTTATTCTGGCAACTCTTATCTTCTCATTTCTGCTCATCTCTGGAGTATTGTTGGTATCACACATAACCGTCATGCAGGGAATTACTGATGCAGAACGTGCAACCGCACCTGAAGTTGCAGAAAAAGTGGTTCAGATCCTGAAGATGGAAGAGAAGAGCCTTTCCATATTTACCCATGACTGGGGGGTCTGGGATGATACCTACCAGTTTGTTCAGGATGGAAATAGTCAGTATATCTCCTCAAATCTGGTGGAAGATACGTTCTCTGCATCACAACTAAATATTGTTGTCTTTACCAATGAAACGGGGGGAATCGTATACCAAAAAGGGTATGATAGTAGCAATCTGACAGAAATCCCGTTCCCCGATGATTTTTATGATGCTGTCACACAGAATCATCTTTTGGAAAATTCAGGCCAACTAGCTCCAATCACCGGAATCATTCCTTTAAAAAGCGGGCCGATCCTTATTGCGGTGCAGGGTATCTACCGGAGTGATGAGACCGGTCCACAGGAAGGATATCTCATCTTTGGAAGATATCTGGATGCGGACCGGATTATGGAGATCTCTGAAAACTCGGTATTTCCATTTCAGATTATCGGGCCTTATTCAGATCGGGAGCACTATGTCAATGCCTCCCTCCCGTATGCAGAACTGGATCCATCCGGCCAGGCATTCATCATATACAGTGTTATTTCTGACATTCTGGGTAATCCTGCATACCTTGCGAAAACAGAAATACCATTCAGAACTCCCTATACATCCTCATTAATACTGTCTCTGATCCTCACCACCGCCATTCTTTGTGGCCTTTTCTTTGCTGCCCTTATCCTGTATTACCGCCGGTATCTGATTCCTCACCTGCGTGGGATTGCGAATATCCTTGATTCAACGCAGGCACCGGATCGTCAAACCCACATTCTGTCCACTGCCCCTGAAGAATTTTCATCACTGGTAAAGGCAGTTGATAACACCGCCTCATCACTGAGGAAACATCAGGATGAACTTGCCCGAACCCAGGAAGAGCTGGCAGAAGCAGAAGAGCGTATCAGAATTCTGTTTGAACATGCACAGGATGCAATCTGTGTTATTGACAGAACAAAAATCGTAGATTGCAACCAGGCTTTTTCCGGTATATTTCAAAAAGAACGTGGAACGCTCATCGGTCAGGATCTGTCCGGTCTTGCAGTGCTTATTGACAACCGGTATTCATCATCCGTTCATGGATTCTTTCAGCGGATCCTGGATCATCCTGCCGGATCGGTTACCCGGTTTGAGTGGTCTTTTCCTGATTTTCCATGTCAGAAATCGGATTCAGGTTCAGATTCGGGATCAGATCAGGTGGTGTTTGACATTATCATCCGGGATATCAGATACCATGAAAACAGTCTGGTTTTTATAATTGCCCGTGATATCACCCGCCAGGTCGAATTTCAGCAGAACCAGGAACGGCTTCTCCAACGACTTGAGGAGAATCTGGTTCATATGGGGGCCCTCAATGATCAGATTCGAAATCCGCTGACCATCATCTCTACCCTGGTTGACGAGAACAACTGCCCGGACAGGGATCGTATCCTCCATGAGGTTGAACGGATTGACCTCCTCATTGATCGTCTTGATGACGGGTTTATTTCGTCGGAGAAGGTATGGCAGTTTTTGCATAAAAAGCATGAAAAATTTGAGGACACCGGTTTCTGATGGTCCGAATTAAAATCCGGGCGATTGGAAAGATCAAAGAACCATTCATCCGTGATGCTATCGCCGACTATGCGAAACGGATCAGTTCCTACTGCCAGGTTGAATGCACTGAATATCCTGAAGCACCTGTCCCTGACACTCATCCCTCAACCATTGAAAAGGCATGTGTCTGTGAGGGTGAGAAACTCTGCTCGGGAATTGAATCACAAGAATTTGTAATAGTTCTGGACCGTATCGGGAAACAGGTATCCAGTGAGGGGTTTGCAGAGGTTATCAAACGCTGCGAGGTTGAGGGGCCATATCAGCTCGTCTTTCTCATCGGTGGTCCGCATGGGTTATCAGAGAAGTGTAAAAAAAGAGCGGATATTATCGTATCATTCTCTGCAATGACCTTTCCTCATCAGGTTGCACGGCTCATGTTGTATGAGCAGCTGTACCGGGCATTTACCATTATCAGGGGTCTTCCCTATCACCGGTAACCGGGGAATGATGAATCTAGGTCGAGCAGATAGATTTGATACCCTGAACCCTGACTTGATTGACTGGTGGAAATCTGATGTTACCGGAGTTTTCAATAAACTCCGAAACACCGGGTGAGAGATCAATCAGATGGTAATGTCCTGCCAGGGTTCAGGATAGACATGCTGATCCAGCCATTCACCGTCATATGATGGCTCATATGCAATATTTTCCATATCCAGTGAGAAATCTGCAGATACTCCCGGTTTATTACCCCTGGGATCAAGTCGTATCCATTTGTCCAGTTGTTCCAGGTATACTGCAGTAAGGCCATGGAGCACCCAGCTC
>CAYWHV010000033.1:8902-13384 GCA_964458045.1 uncultured Methanospirillum sp. | reverse complement strand
CATTATTTCATACGGTGGGACTAACGGCAGACCAGTGGCTCTTGTGCCTTATTCCCGGAGTAGTGATATTCTTTGCCGGAGAAATCTTTAAAAAAATTATGAGGAAGAACCTTGGGTATGTTGATGAAATACCCTAATCTCTCCTGATAGTATCGTATCAGGAAAACCTGAATTTTTTCATCTCATCTTCTATTCGTAAGACTGCTTCCCGCTCCTGCTGGGTGTTTTTCCGAATCATATCCATCGATTCATTCACATGGGCTACCATTCCGGAGATCCTGGTTACTGCTGCTGATGATTCTTCACTTGCCTGGGCAAGACCTGCAGCTTCATCGGTAGTCTGCTCAATAACATCGCTGAATTCATTTATTGTTGAGGTCACTTCTTCTACTGAAGATGACTGTTCCACACTGACTGCAGCGACTTCGTTCATGCTGGTATTAATAACAGATATAGAATGAACGATATCATTAAAGACAGAAAGCGTTTCATTCATCGCCAGATTTCCATTATGAACTTCAGATATTGACTTTTGCTGAAATCGTAGACATTATTCAGAAATTTGAAGAAAAAAGATGGGAAGAATCCGAGTTTTTCTGTCAGTAATTAAACGATTTAAAATAACCAACAATTTCCCTGACCCAACCATTTTAATAGATACTGAGGGGTCTATGTTCTGCTGGAACAAGACACTTGATCAGATCACAGGAATTGATTAATACCTGACATCTCCATACTTCTGCAAATATTTCAGAATTTTTTCAGAGTTCACCCATTCCATGTCGAGGTTATTCACCATCTCATCAATCCTCATAACCTGATCCTCAATCCGTTTGGTTATTTTTTCATCCCCGACCAGATCAGCATACATGGCAATGATTGTAAGCGGGTTTCGAATCCCGTCGTTGAGGATAGCAAGTTGTGCAATGTTCTCAGATATCTGACGTATTGCCCGTTCATTCTCATTTTGTAACTGACGTTCTTTCGTCACATCGATCCCCTGTGCGATTGTTGCAACAGGAGTTACCCTATCTGAAGCAAAGATCGTGGATGAGTTCCATACGACTGTCCGAATGGTTCCATCGGTATGAATTATCGGGATCTCAATGGTCTCCCATCTGGCTCCATTCAGGGTAGTCTGCTCCTTATATAGAACTTTATCATTCTTTTCATGTAAAAAGAGGTCAGATACCAAAAGTCCAACCAAATCAGCTGCATTTCTGCCGGTCAGGAGTTCAAATGCATGATTAACCCGGGTTATGCAGAGCTCAGGATTCCAGATAACAATAGGAGTATTCGCATGAATGATGAGGTTTTCCAAATACGCATTTATCTCACGTATTTGTAATTCCTGATTCTTCCGTTCTGTGATATTTTCATGTATTAAAACGATCAATTCGATATTCCCGTCACTATCAAACAAAGGGAATCCTTCAAGATGCATCCAGACAGGATTATCCGGGAGTTCAGGAAAAATCTCATGAGGATTATAATAAATTTCAGGTATACTCATGCGTTCTCCTTTTAAGAGTGTAAAAACGCTATCTTGTACTCCCCATTTCTGCAATATGGGGTCATTAAAAATATTGTGCTCTTTTGGCGGTTCAGAGCCAAAAAATTTCACGAAAGCCTTATTCACCAATATATTATAACCATCCACCGTCCCAATTCCAATTGAGAACGGTGATTCATCAACAAGTTGTCGGAATCGTTCTTCAGATTTTTTCAGTTCGTTCAAAGCATTTCTTTGCTCAGTTATGTCACGTAAAAGCTCAATAGCTCCGATCACCTCTCCCCAACGATTATAGAGTGGACTGGCTTTTCCGGTAAGAATAACAGGTTGTCCCTTGAGCTTTGCATTAATCGAATCAGCAATTATGGAATCTTTTTTTCTTGTATTATTAGGATAATACTCTGCAATTATCTCATCAGGCTCTGAAACAAGATTGATGAGCATCTTTCTCCTGGTGCCAAAGAATGGGAGAGCATACTCAAAGTCTCCCTTCCCAAGGATCTGATCTGCCATAATCCCAGTCATTTCTTCCATCGCCTTATTCCAGAGGATAACTTTTCCTTGCATATCAATCGCAAAGGTTGCATCTGGGAGAAAATTTAGAATATCTGATTGAAGTCGTTCATGGTAACGAATACTATCATCAGCCCGGTGTTTGCCTACAGCCTGAATAATCTGGTGAGAAAGCTTAGTAAACATCGCCTCCGGCTCCCCACCCCGTATAAGAAATGAGTCTGCCCCTTCCCGAATAGCCTGGACTATGACTTCTTCAGGTACCATTCTGGTGAAGAGAATAAAAAGGGTTGCAAAGCTTTGAGACCGAATCTTTTTTAGAAATGATATCCCATCCATTGCTGACATTTGATAGTCACAAATAATTGCATCATACCTGACTTTTCTCATTTGGCTGAATGCATCCTGATGAGAGAGAAGAGTATCAACAGAAAAATTCCCTGTTTTTTCCAGAAATATTTTACAAATTTTCAGGAGTGCCGGATCGTCATCCACATACAGTACCCGAATATTATCTCCCATCCGAATTCCTCCCTAAAAATACTTCCATCATCAGGTACCTGAATTACAAATTGTGTATCGCTTCCATATGTTCCCATCTCCTTGATTAAGATACCGGTAATCCCAAAACTTACGAGACTGGAGAGGAGCATAGCCTGAATTTTTCACATACTCACAGGTAATTGCTATCAGCAGCTATCAATGTTATCGCATCTTCCATACAGGGTAAATATGGGTCACCATTTTTTTATACCCATATAATTTTTCGATTAAGCAACCCATACAAATAAAAGCAGAATGAACAGATCCATGGGAATGGCACTCATATTTCTCCCTGCTGGAATACTTATAATAAGAGTCTCCGGTTTGAAATGGGGATACCCCGGGGGAAATGGAAGAATGATCCAGGCAGTATTCTTTCATCAATTGATACATATTATAGGATATAACTACCAAATACTCACCTATGGCAGCTCCCGTTCCCTCACCAGTTGCGAAAGGTGAGACTGATATCTATATCGAACCCTCCATGGCAAACCGTCATGGTCTGATCGCCGGATCGACCGGAACCGGAAAGACCGTTACCCTCAGGGTACTGGTTGAACAATTCAGTTCTATGGGAGTTCCAGTCTTTTTACCGGATATTAAGGGAGACCTCTCCGGAATGTGCAGGCCTGGTGGCGGAAATAAAAAGATTGAAGAGCGTGCTGCATTACTTGGCCTGAATAACTTCTCCTATGAAGGATATCCGGTCAGGTTCTGGGACCTGTATGGGAAAGACGGGCATCCGGTCCGGACCACGATATCAGAGATGGGCCCTCTCCTCCTGTCTCGTATCCTGGACCTGAACGACACCCAGGCAGGTATTTTATCGATGCTCTTCAGGTACGCCGATGATCAACGGTTACTCCTCATTGACATTGCCGATCTTATCTCGCTCATCATCTTTGCCCTTGAAAATACTGCTGAAATAAAAGGGAAGTACGGGAACATGACCCCCGCATCACTGGGGGCTATCCAGCGGGCAGTTCTTACCCTTGAAGAGCAGGGAGGTGAACTCTTCTTTGGTGAACCCTCTCTGGTACTGGAAGACATCATGGAAGTAAAGGATGGAAGGGGGACAATAAACCTTCTTTCTGCAGCAGCACTGATGAAGGCACCGAAGATCTATTCAACCTTTTTACTCTGGCTGCTCTCCGAACTCTATGATGACCTCCCTGAAGTGGGAGATATGGAAAAGCCAAAATTTCTTCTCTTCTTTGATGAAGCCCACCTGCTTTTTGCAGATACTCCAAAAGCACTTGAAGAAAAGATCATTCAGATTGTCCGGCTCATCAGGTCAAAGGGCGTTGGCGTATACTTCATCACCCAGAACCCGGGCGATATACCGGAAGATGTTCTTGGTCAGCTGGGAAATCGTGTCCAACATGCTCTCCGGGCGACCACACCAGGGGAGATGCGGGCAGTGAAAACCGCAGCAAAGTCATTCAGGCAGAACCCGAAGATTGACACAGAAAAAGTGATCGGAGAACTGGGTATTGGAGAGGCCCTGGTTTCAGTTCTTGATAGGAGCGGTGTCCCGACTCCTGTTGAACGAGCTTTTGTCTATCCACCCCACAGTAGTCTTCCACCCCTTCCTGCAACAGATGTGCAGGCAGAAATCAGATCATCACCCATGTTTGGGAAGTATGAAGAGATGATAAACCGCCATTCGGCAGCAGAGGAGTTATCAGAAAGGCAGAAAGAGATAGAGGCAGAAAAACCCGAACCACCGGTAAGAGCTCCAGCAAAACCAAAACCCGCTTCTACCTCCACCGGTCGGAAGAGAAAGACAAAGGATGTCGGGGATGTTGTAGGCACAATAGCTATCAGGACTGCGACAAATATCGGGACACAGATAGGGAAGGAGATTGTCAGGGGGATGCTTGGATCCTGGCTGAAGAAATAAATACGTC
>CAYWHV010000033.1:0-8802 GCA_964458045.1 uncultured Methanospirillum sp. | reverse complement strand
GGGAAGGAGATTGTCAGGGGGATGCTTGGATCCTGGCTGAAGAAATAAATACGTCAAACTCCAGGAAAAACCTGCATGACCCGGTCATGAACCTGGTTCAGCCACTTTTTTCGCTTTGACTCATCACTGGTCACCACCACCCGGAAGATATCCCGGTGAAAAGTGGAAATCCCACACAGACCAAAGACACAGTCCTTCCAGATCCGTTCCAGTGGGTCACCAAATACTTCATCTTCACGGATTTCAGGTGTATTTGCCGTATTAAATACAATTGCCGCCTTTGCCGGTAACAGTCCGACCGGAACTCCCTCTCCATTATCTCCTTCAAGGAACCGGTAGGCAAGACCCGGTCTGATTACCCGGTCAATCCATCCTTTCATGATGGCAGGAGGCATTCCCCACCAGTTCGGATGCACCACGATGATTCCGTCTGCCCGGACAATCTCATCACAATGACTGAAAACCGTATCAGGAAGGGAAGCATCACGCAAAATCTCATCTGTAGGAAGAATGGGATCAAACCCTTCCAGATAGAGATCATGAAACCAGACAGTATGACCAGCAGACAGGAGAGAATCCCTGGCAGTGTTTGCTATGGCGTGATTGAAACTATGAGGGTTTGGATGTGCCAGAATGAGAGATATATTCACATACATTCTCGCACCTTTCCGGTTAATCATTTTCTGGTCTTTGATTAGATTTCGTGATGCTTCCGAACACTTTTCAGGATACAGGTAGACATTTTTGTATGACAGTAAAACCATTCGCACTCTGTGTACGGCTGATACTCTTTGATCAGCATGGACATATCCTGGTTCTGAAACGATCCCCCCAGTCAAACACCAATCCAGGGAAATGGGAACTCCCCGGAGGAAAAATAGATGCTGGTGAAGCGTTTGATGATGCTTTGAAACGCGAGATTCTGGAAGAGACCGGATTTACCGTTGCGATTCATACCGCGGCAGGGACTGCCATGCAGGAGACGGATGAATACCGGGTGGTCAACCTTGTCATGGTTGGAACCATCCTTTCCGGCGGTCTTTCCATCAGTACGGAGCATTGTGAATACCGATGGGCAGGCCTTCCTGAAATTGCAGCACTGGAAAAGGCAGACTGGTTTACTGAGTACTTTTCCATGTATATGAGTGGTTCCATCCCCTCACAAGAATAACCAGACAGATACTTTTTTTTATTCCTGCTGAATATAAAGACGAGAAGAGGTTGTACACATGACAAAACCGATGATACACAAAATCATGATCCTTATCGCCCTCATCATTACTGCAGGGCTTATCACATCTCCGGTCTCTGCCTTTGACACGAGATCCGGAGACAATATTGTCATTAATGAACCGGTTGATGACGACCTTGTTGCTTCAGGCGGGTCGATGATCGTCAATGCGCCCGTAAAGAGCATAACCTGGGCCGGGGGAACACTGATTATCAACGAACCGGTTGAGGAGAATCTCATTGCAGCCGGCGGCACCATCCAGGTGAATGCACCTATTGGATCTGATCTTCTCGCCTTTGGCGGTAACATTGACATCAACGGGGATGTCGGCGGGAAGGTCATGGCCTTTGGTGGATCGATCACCATGTCAGGGAATGCGGAAAACATCGCTGCCACCGGAGGAACGGTTGTCCTTGGGAAGAACTCCGTGATCTCAAAGGATGCCATCATCAGTGCTTCTGGTTACACGACCCAGGCAACCATTCTTGGAAACCTGACCGTTGAAGAAGGAGATGAGGGAGGTGCCGGGTTTGATATGAAAGAGATCGAAGATATGGTTGAGACATTCGTTACCCTTACCATGATTCTCTGCTTCTTCGGGTTTTTAATTCTCGGTATCATCTTTGTAAAACTCTGTCCGGCCTTTTACACCTCTCTTGTCAGGACCGGGAGAGAAAAGACCCTGCTCTCATTTGTTGCCGGAATAGCAGGGCTTATTATCGGATTTATTCTCTTCGTAATTCTCCTGATAACCATTATCGGGATGCCCCTTGCATTCCTGCTGTTCCTTCTGATACTCATCGGATTACTGCTGGCGAACATTCTCACCGGTGCCCTTGTTGGTGAATGGATTCAAAAAATAGCCAAAAAGGATGTCAGTTTAATCTGGGGATTTGTTGTCGGATTTATCGTTCTGAACGCTCTGTTCTTTATCCCCTTTATTGGATTCATCTTCTGGGTTGTATCTGTATTCCTTGGATTTGGTATGCTGGTCCTAACCTGCTATGAGGCGTATGCAGATACCGGACTCTAATCCTTTTTTTGACCGTTCAATTCAAGTAATTTCAGCACTATTTACCTGTATATCAGGAGCGACGAATGCCTGAACAGATGGGAGCAGAAGCTGCATTACTGGTGCTCGGGGTTATTATGCTAAATGCGAGCATTATCCTGTATATCATTACCGGAAAGCCACGGCTTCGGTACTTACTCCTTCTGGATATCAGCCTTGTATTCTGGATCATCAGTTATGGAATGAACCTGCTCACCTCGGGGCCACAGATGACCGGAACATGGCAGATAATCAGCCTTATGGGAATGACGCTGCTCTTGTTCTCATTTATGGCAGCGTTTGTGGATTATACGAAAAATAGTAATGAGTAAGGTTACAGTGTTATAGTTCCCTTTCCTTTGGGCGTGTCATGTTTGAATGTCGGGTCATCGCTGGTAGCCATGGCCCAGATAAAGGATACCTCTTCTCCGGGAGACAGGACGGCATCATATGCATCACCAGTGTCAAGTTTCCGTGCAAACTCAACCGTTGTCACACCCTCTTTTTCCGTTACCGTGAGATTTTGAACATCATCCGTGCCACCAAGTTCGGTATCCTCCGGGTGTGGTCCGAAATTTCCGGTAGAGAACGAATCAACCCAGTAGATCTCTTCATTTGCAATACCTGCGAGGATAATGTCGGCATCCTTCATCATCATGGATGGTTTGAGGCCGATTCCGACCCACCCGGTTGTCTTACCCTGAAGACCAACATACATGCTGTCATCAAGAACAGTCCAGAAGAGCTGGTAATTGCCATTGTCAAATGACTCAGAATGTTCATACTCCTCTTCAGCGACAACCCCGTCCATTGTCCAATCGGCAGATTCAGCAGAAGAGACGAAGACGAGGCACATTACCAGGAGAACCAGAAAAATTCCTGCATGTGGTGACATAACATCTGATGGTATTTGTGATGTGATAAATATCTTTGTAAGACAGATCAGAAGAATGATATCATAATTGTGTTGAAATAAATCCTATGCTTCTTCTCATGACACTCGGGACCGGTATTGGAACATCCGACGAAGATGCCCTGTCCCGGCTTGTCAGATCATGTAGTTTCGCAATTCATTCATTTCGTCCGGCTCAGGTGATCTATTTCTGTTCAGATAAGAGTAAAGATACCATAGAACCGGTTCACAAGGCACTGTCTGATCACTATGGGATTTCTCCTCCCCCCTTTACTGTCTGCATGATCTCTGATCCAAACGACTTTTCCGGGTGTTTTGAACTGCTCTATGGTGTTGCCTCCCTGTATCATGAAGAAGAGGTGGTCATTGAAGCATCATCCGGAACCAGGGAGATGATCATGGCAGCTGAAATTGTATCATTTCTGACCAGAAATCCCGTCTCTCATGTGACCGGCGAGAAGTTGGGAGGGATGATAATCCCTGGAACAGAGCGGATCCGGGAGATGGTGCTCTTTGCGGCTTATGACCGGCTCCAGCTGCACCGGGCAATCTATGCTTTTAATAATAACCATTATGGCAGCTCTCTCAGGCTACTCGAGGGCATTACCAGCCTGCCTGAACGCGATATCTATTATACGCTCTTTAATGCCTACTGGCACTGGGACAAGATGGACTATGAGAATGCCTACAAATATCTTGAACACGTGCCTGACCTCGATCTCCTGATCCCCCTGAACCGGACATTTTTGAAAAGACTTCTGGAACTTGACCGGATGGATGATACCATCTTAAACCGGAAAGAACGGCTCCGGGTAAGACAACAGAAATATATCTACATGCTCCTTGATCTCCTCCATAATGCGAAAAGACGGATCGATGGTGAACGGTACGATGATGCACTTGCCAGGCTGTACCGGGTCGTGGAACTCATCTCCCAGGTTCTCCTGCTGAGCTACGGGATTGATGACAATGAAGAGAAGATCCGGTTTGCAGATCTTAGAAAGATGCTTCGAAAACAGGATATTTCAACGTATGCCAGAAAATCAGATCGAAACGGTATCATCAGGATTGGTCTTCGGTATAAATTCCTCCTTCTGGAAGACCTTGGTATGAAAGGGGCTGATCGGTGGTATTCTGATCTGCAGCAATACATCATGATCAGGAACGACTCAATCCTTGCTCACGGCCTGACTCCGGTTCCGGGAGATGTTGCAAAGGATATGTGGAATGAAGTCAGAAATGTGATTACTGAGGCATGTAACGGGTCTGGTGAAAATCTTGAAGAACTCTTTCAATCATCAGAGTTTCCAATCCTGGAAAACCACCATCTTGAACAATAACAGGAGCACAAAAGGAGAGAAAGGGTTTTCAGGGGTTTAATTCCAGGCTTCATTCATGTAGCGCTGGCCTTTTTCATCCCCACGAGTACAGAAATACTCATAATTAAGTCCGTATTCTTTTGCTATCGGACAATCTTTGCATTTACACCCTTCTTCATAAGATATACACAGAAAACTCTGACCAATCATGCAGAAGAGTTTTTCGCGCTCCACAATTGCGCATTTATTATAACTTGGACAGGTCGCACAGATGCATTTTGTCTTTTTTTCTTCAATGATCTTATCCTGTTCCTCTGCCGGGAGTTTCTTCAAGTCCCGGGTAAATGTGTCGAAAGCGTCCATCGAGATCCCTCGGGTGAGTATTATGATTATTTTCTTATGAACCTGTCTATTTATATAAGCACATGAACCAGACCGCCGATCTCTAACCTCTTACTCTTAAGTCTCCAAATGAAAACGTATATGAGCACATGATACTCTCGTCCTGCAAAAAACTCTACCAACAGGAGACCCATCGGACAAAATCTCCTGAAGAGACATATGAAGCAGTCCGTGATCTCACCGGGCCGGCTGGAATAACCAGGGTTGCTGATATCACCGGCCTTGACAGAATAGGCATTCCGGTTTTTTCCTGTATCCGACCGGTTGCTGCCGAAGGGGCAATTACGGTATATAATGGGAAAGGAGCAACCCCTATCGCTGCCAGAGTATCTGCCATCATGGAAGGGCTTGAACGGTATTCAGCAGAAGTTCATGACAGAAATCCGGAGATTATGACATATGATCAGATCTCATCGGTTCGAAAGGTAATAAACCCGGATTCTCTGATTCTTCCGGAAAATACTCCAACCGACTGGCCTGTTCCCTGGTATCAGGCATGGGATATTATGAAGAATGAGGAGGTCTGGGTTCCTGCTCATGCGGTATTCCATCCGGTGCCCCGCATTATGGGGAAGTTATTCAGGACCAGTACAAATGGTATTGCCTCTGGAAATACATATGAAGAGGCTGTTTTTCATAGTCTGTGCGAACTGGTGGAACGGGATGCCTGGTCACTTGTTGAATCAGCGAACAATGCAGGACCGCGAATAACTGAAATAACGCATCCGGTGGCACAAAGCCTTCTTGAAAAGTTTGAGAAGGCAGGGGTTGATGTGATATTACGGGATATCACGAGTGATCTTGGAATCCCAACCGTTGCCGCGGTATCAGATGATCTCCAACTTCGCGACCCGACACTTTTGTGTATCGGAATGGGTTCACACCTCTGCAGTGAGATTGCAATTCTCAGGGCCCTCACAGAAGTTGCCCAGAGCAGGGCTACCCAGATACATGGTGCCCGGGAAGATACCCAGTCAACCCATTTCCTCTCAAAAGTAGGATATGATCGGGCCAAACGACTGAATAAAAAATGGTTCACATCAGAGCCTGAACTTCCATACCGTGAGATGCCTTCGTACCATACTGATGATTTCCTGGACGACATTCACATCGTTCTTGACCGTCTTCGGGCTGCAGGTCTTGACCGGGTGCTGGTTACTGATCTTACCAGGCCGGAGATTGGTGTTCCGGTTGTCCGGGTCATTGTTCCTGGTCTTGAGCATTTTGCCATGGATACTGAACGCCGGGGAGAACGGTGCAAACGTGCACGACGTAATTATATTCCTGGGACCAAGCCTGTCAGTTCATAATGCATCGGAGATACTCCCTGCAGAGTACCGACCTCCGGTCAGAAGAGTTGACCTGCTCGAAGTTATCAGGCAGAAACCCCGGGTTATCGGTATCATAGACGGAGTATTCTTTGAGGATGCTGCCGTTGGTCACCGGGAAGTCCTTGAAGTGATGAAACATGGAATTACTGTTGTCGGTGCTTCAAGTATGGGAGCGCTTCGTGCCGCAGAACTGGAGCCATTCGGCATGATCGGAGTAGGTGAGATCTTTAGAATGTACCGGGACGGAGAGATCGAATCAGACGACGAAGTTGCACTCATGTGTGATCCCACAACCAACATGGCATTTTCAGAGGCTCTTGTTAATATCCGGATTACCCTCCGCCATGGAGTAAGTACCGGATTTTTCACGGACAATGAAGCGGATCAGATATTAAAAACCGGACAATCCCTCTGGTATCCTGACCGGTCATGGTCCAGAATCCTGAAAGAATGCAGTTTTGATCCAGAACGAACGGAAAACATAAAGAACTGGATCAGTAAACATCGGATTGATCAAAAGCAGGAAGACGCAAAGGAAGCCCTTACTTATATCAGAGACAGGTTCTGCTCATGAAGAGAACACAGCCATCAGATCCAACCAGTCGTTTTGAACGACAATTACCGCTTATCGGACCGGAAGGACAGAAGAAACTGGAGAATTCCACCGTCCTTATCGCAGGGGCAGGAGGACTTGGATCACCTGCAGCTACCTACCTTGCCCTTGCCGGCGTGGGCGAATTAATTATCGTCGATGATGATCGAATCCAGGAGTCTAACCTGAACCGGCAGTTTCTGCACGCCGCAGCATCGGTCGGTCTTCAGAAGGTATATTCAGCCGAGGCGACCCTGGCCAGCCTTGCACCGGAGACCTCGGTCATTGCATATCCGGGGCGAATTGATGAGACATCAGCAGACCGGCTGGTAGCGGATGCAGATGTGGTCATTGATGCCCTGGATAACTATGAAACACGATTTATTCTTCATGAAGCAGCCTGGAATGCAGATGTTCCCTTTATTCACGGAGCAATCGAAGGGTTTTCAGGCCAGATGACCAGCATCATCCCCGGTCAATCCCCCTGCCTTTCCTGCTTGATTCCTGCTGCACCTCCTGGTGGAAAGGTCCCGGTCATTGGTGCTGTTGCAGGTGTTATCGGATCAATTCAGGCGATGGAAGCAATAAAATATCTGACCGAAACGGGGACGATGATTTCTGGACGATTATTTCTCTGGGACGGGCAGGCAGGAAGAAGCGAATTTTTAAAGATTGGAAAACGTAAGAACTGCCCGGTATGTTCTCATAATGGAGATAATGAATGAAAATTACGATTCGCTGTTATGCACGGTTCAGGGATGCATTTGGAGAAGAACAAACCCTTGACCTTCCGGAAGGATCAACGATTCAGGATGCGGTCAGAACCCTTGCCGGAACCGGTCCTGATGCTGAGCTGCTCATTGATACTACACATAATATCAGAAGTTATGTTATGATCATGCATCAGGATACCCGGATATCACCGATGGAAGCCGAATCAGTTCAACTCACCGATGGTGATCTGATCATCCTCTTCCCGCCGGTTTCAGGAGGATAGACATGATAGCAATTACTCGTGACCCGATTGATTCCTACAGGTTTATTGAATCTGCAAAGATCCCCGAGACCGGAGGGATTGTTACCTTTATCGGAACGGTCAGGGATGATGGCATAGAGGCACTTGACCTTGATGTGTGTGAAGAGGTTGCATTATCTGACCTGAATAAGATAGCAGAGCAGGCAACTGCCGATTATCACCTGAATACTGTGGATATCGTGCACCGGGTCGGGCGAATGCAGCTGACCGAGACAATTGTGGTCATTGTCGTTGGTGCATCTCACCGGCAGGAAGGATTCGCAGCCTGTTCATGGATACTCGAACAGATTAAAGCATTTGTTCCGATCTGGAAGAAAGACATCTGTAAAAACGGAGAGTCCTGGCATTTTTCAAAAGAAGAGGAACTTTAAAACCTCTTTCCGGTTTTATATCCATAGACTCCGAGAGCGAGGATAATAATACCAATAATAAAGGTGATATAACGCCACCAGGCAGTTCCCTGCATGATATTATTTATTCCAAGGAGAACGAATATGACACCGGCAGCCATGGTGATGATATTCGACGTTTTCACATCCATGATATCATATCGCTGTTTCTGCTATTGAAAATATGGGATCGGGACAATAAATCTTCTGAGAGGATAATGATAACAGAACCATTCTGTTCTAAACCCAAGGGAGAGGTCTACCCTGTCACCTCAAACACTGAAAATCCCTGATTCCCGATACAATATATTACAAAAAGTCGGATATCCGCTTCCGGATACTCATGTTTAAGCCCTTCTGCATACCCTCGGATCTGCAGAGTGTCCTCTTCCCGAATGGTGAACTCTTCCAAAGACGGTTTCTCAATTCCCCTTATGCCATCCTAAGAAGATATCAATAAAAAATCTTAAATATGTAATTATAAATATTTATTGACTTAAATTAAATATATTTACCTGAACTCTCCTGTACACCAATT